>NZ_JBJJLO010000001.1:0-197275 GCF_046230915.1 Pseudomonas sp. KCJK8993 | reverse complement strand
GCAAAAGCGTCATCGATCGAGAAGCTCAGAAGCGCCAGGGATTGACGCCGAAACGTGCGAAATGCCACGCCGCAAATCTGTCTTTTTCTTTCAAACAAGCGACACTCCGCGTTTTTGCCCCCAGCAGCCAGCTTTTCAAGCGAACGACCGGCGCACTACACTGTACCGGTACAGTTGCCAGGGGCATTTCCGACGGATATTCGCGAAATATCTGGTTCGGTTCTGCGACTCAAGGCCGCCGGAACTATAAAAATTACAACAGTAAGAGTGGAGCACTATGAATAAGGCTACTAAGCAGATTTCCAAACTGTTTGCCGCTATGGTCCTGGCAGGTGTTGCCGGCCATTCGTTCGCAGCTGACACCATCAAGATCGGTATCGCCGGGCCCAAGACCGGCCCTGTAGCACAGTACGGAGACATGCAGTTCAGCGGCGCCAAGATGGCCATTGAACAGATCAACGCCAAGGGCGGCGTGAACGGCAAGAAACTCGAAGCCGTCGAATACGACGACGCCTGCGATCCCAAGCAGGCCGTGGCAGTCGCCAACAAAGTGGTCAACGATGGCGTCAAGTATGTCGTCGGCCACCTCTGTTCCAGCTCCACTCAACCCGCCTCCGACATCTATGAAGATGAAGGCGTGGTGATGATCACCCCCGCCGCCACCAGCCCCGATATCACCGCCCGTGGCTACAAGATGGTGTTCCGCACCATCGGCCTGGACAGCGCCCAGGGCCCGGCCGCCGGCAACTATATCGCCGACCACGTGAAACCCAAGATCGTCGCGGTGCTCCACGACAAGCAGCAATACGGTGAAGGCATCGCCACCGCCGTGAAGCAGACCCTGGAGAAGAAAGGCACCAAGGTCGCCGTGTTCGAAGGCATCAACGCCGGCGACAAGGACTTCTCTTCCCTGGTGGCCAAGCTCAAGCAAGCCAACGTCGATTTCGTCTACTACGGCGGCTACCACCCGGAACTGGGCCTGATCCTGCGCCAAGCCCAGGAAAAAGGCCTGAAGGCCAAGTTCATGGGTCCGGAAGGCGTCGGCAACGACTCCATCTCGCAGATCGCCAAGGACGCTTCCGAAGGCCTGCTGGTGACCCTGCCCAAGTCCTTCGACCAGGACCCGGCCAACGTCGCCCTGGCCGATGCGTTCAAGGCCAAGAAAGAAGACCCGAGCGGTCCTTTCGTATTCCCTTCCTACTCCGCGGTTGAAGTGATCGCCGGAGCCATTGCCAACGCCAAGAGCGAAGACGCGGCCAAAGTCGCCGAGGCCATCCACGCCGGCACCTTCAAGACCCCGACCGGCGACCTGAGCTTCGACGCCAAGGGCGACCTGAAGGACTTCAAGTTCGTGGTCTACGAGTGGCACTTCGGCAAGCCCAAGACCGAAGTCTCGCCTCAGTAAGGCTGGCCCTGGCTGACTGCCGATAAAGCCCACGGCTTTGCCGTGGGCTTTGTTTTCCGAATGTATGGGCTGCGTTCCCGTGATCCGGGAGCCTGCCCACCTGAAAATCTCAAAACCGTCATCAGCGGTTCGCTGGCAAAGTCCAGCCCGAAGTGGGTGCAAACCCATGGGGCCTGGGCGGGAAAATGACTCCACCAGTGAAATGCGTATCAGGTTTTTAGGAGCGTTGTAATGCCTGACATCTATCACTTCTTCCAACAGCTGGTTAACGGTCTCACCGTTGGCAGCACGTATGCCTTGATCGCCATCGGCTACACGATGGTCTACGGCATCATTGGAATGATCAACTTCGCCCATGGCGAGGTCTACATGATCGGTTCCTACGTGGCGTTCATCGCCATCGCCGGACTGGCCATGATGGGACTCGACAGCGTCCCACTCCTGATGACCGCGGCCTTCATCGCGAGCATCGTCGTCACCAGTGCCTACGGCTACAGCATCGAACGGATCGCCTACCGCCCCTTGCGTGGCAGTAACCGCCTGATCCCGCTGATCTCCGCCATCGGTATGTCGATCTTCCTGCAGAACACCGTTCTGCTGGCACAGGACTCCAAGGACAAGTCCATTCCCAACCTGATCCCGGGCAGCTTTTCCATCGGCCCGGGTGGCGCACAGGAAGTGCTGGTCTCCTACATGCAGATCGTGGTGTTCGTGGTGACCCTCATCGCCATGCTCGGCCTGACCCTGTTCATCTCCCGCTCTCGCCTGGGTCGCGCTTGCCGTGCCTGCGCCGAGGACATCCGGATGGCCAACCTGCTGGGTATCAACACCAACAACATCATCGCCCTGACCTTCGTGATCGGCGCCGCGCTGGCGGCCATCGCCGCCGTGCTGCTGAGCATGCAATACGGGGTGATCAACCCCAACGCCGGCTTCCTGGTGGGCCTGAAGGCCTTCACCGCGGCGGTCCTGGGCGGCATCGGCAGTATCCCGGGCGCGATGCTCGGCGGGCTGGTGCTGGGGGTGGCCGAAGCCTTTGGTGCCGACGTGTTCGGCGACCAGTACAAGGATGTCGTGGCGTTCGGCCTGTTGGTTCTGGTGCTGTTGTTCCGGCCGACCGGCATTCTGGGCCGTCCGGAGGTTGAGAAAGTATGACTAGGAATCTTAAATCGGCGCTGTTCAGCGCCCTGTTGGTCTGGGCAGTAGCGTATCCGGTACTGGGCCTGAAACTGAGCATCGTCGGCATCAACCTGGAAGTGCACAACACCAGCCCGACCATCCTCGCCACCATCGCGTTGTGCTCGGTGCTGATGTTCCTGCGGGTGCTGTTCCATACCCAGATCAGCGCCCTGTGGAAGTCCTCGCCGAAAGTGCCGCTGATCCCGGCCAAGGCCAGCAACTTCCTGACCCTGCCCAGCACCCAGCGCTGGCTGATCCTGGCCCTGATCGTCGGCGCCCTGGTCTGGCCGTTCTTCGGTTCCCGCGGAGCGGTGGACATCGCCACGCTGATCCTGATCTACGTGATGCTCGGCCTGGGCCTGAACATCGTCGTCGGTCTGGCCGGCCTGCTGGACCTGGGCTACGTGGGGTTCTACGCCGTCGGCGCCTACAGCTACGCGCTGCTGTCGCACTACTTCGGCCTGAGCTTCTGGATCTGCCTGCCCATCGCCGGCCTGATGGCGGCCACCTTCGGCTTCCTGCTGGGCTTCCCGGTGCTGCGCCTGCGCGGTGACTACCTGGCGATCGTGACATTGGGCTTCGGTGAGATCATCCGCTTGCTGCTGCGCAACATGACCGACCTGACCGGCGGCCCCAACGGCATCAGCAACATCGAGAAACCGACCTTCTTCGGCCTGACCTTCGAGCGCAAGGCAGCGGAAGGCATGCAGACCTTCCACGAGTTCTTCGGCCTGCAATACAACTCGATCAACAAGGTGATCTTCCTCTACCTGGTGGCGTTGCTGCTGGCCTTGTTCGCGCTGTTCGTGATCAACCGCCTGCTGCGCATGCCGATCGGTCGCGCCTGGGAAGCCCTGCGCGAAGATGAGATCGCCTGCCGCGCCCTGGGCCTGAACCCCACCGTGATCAAGCTCTCGGCCTTCACCCTGGGCGCCTGCTTCGCCGGTTTCGCCGGCAGCTTCTTCGCCGCCCGCCAAGGCCTGGTGACCCCGGAGTCCTTCACCTTCATCGAGTCGGCGATCATCCTCGCCATCGTGGTGCTCGGCGGCATGGGCTCGCAACTGGGGGTGATCCTCGCGGCGATCGTGATGATCCTGTTACCTGAAATGATGCGTGAATTCAGCGAATACCGGATGTTGATGTTCGGCGCCCTGATGGTGCTGATGATGATCTGGCGTCCCCAAGGTCTGCTGCCCATGCAACGTCCTCACATGGAGCTGCGCAAATGAGCCGCGAGATCCTGAAAGTTACCGGGCTGTCCATGCGCTTCGGCGGCCTGCTGGCGGTCAATGGCGTGGGCCTGACCGTCAAGGAAAAACAAGTGGTGGCGCTGATCGGCCCGAACGGCGCCGGCAAGACCACGGTGTTCAACTGCCTCACCGGCTTCTACCAGCCCAGCTCCGGCAGCATCCTGCTGGACGGCGAGCCGATCCAGGGCCTGACCGGCCACAAGATCGCCCGCAAGGGCGTGGTGCGGACCTTCCAGAACGTGCGGTTGTTCAAGGACATGACGGCGGTCGAGAACCTCTTGATCGCCCAGCATCGCCACTTGAACACCAACTTCCTGGCCGGCTTGTTCAAGACCCCGGCGTTCCGCAAGAGCGAGCGCGAGGCCATGGAGTACGCCGGCTACTGGCTGGACAAGGTCAACCTGCGCGAGTTCGCCAACCGCCCCGCCGGGACCCTGGCCTACGGCCAGCAACGACGCCTGGAAATCGCCCGCTGCATGATGACCCGACCACGGATCCTCATGCTCGACGAGCCCGCCGCCGGCCTCAACCCCAAGGAGACCGAGGATCTCAAGGCGCTGATCAGCGTGCTGCGTGAAGAGCACAACGTCACCGTGCTGCTGATCGAGCACGACATGAAGCTGGTCATGAGCATTTCCGACCATATCGTCGTGATCAACCAGGGCACGCCGCTGGCCGACGGTACGCCGGAACAGATCCGTGACAATCCCGAAGTGATCAAAGCCTACCTGGGGGAAGCGTAAATGCTGCAGTTCGAGAACGTTTCCACCTACTACGGCAAGATCCAGGCCCTGCACAGCGTCAACGTCGAGATCCGCCAAGGCGAAATCGTCACCCTGATCGGCGCCAACGGCGCCGGCAAGTCCACGCTGCTGATGACCCTCTGCGGTTCGCCCCAGGCCCACAGCGGCAGCATTCGCTACCTGGGCGAGGAGCTGGTAGGGCAAAGCTCGGCGCAGA
This sequence comes from Pseudomonas sp. KCJK8993, assembly GCF_046230915.1. Lineage (NCBI taxonomy): Bacteria > Pseudomonadati > Pseudomonadota > Gammaproteobacteria > Pseudomonadales > Pseudomonadaceae > Pseudomonas > Pseudomonas sp. KCJK8993. Next base: position 192,481 of record NZ_JBJJLO010000001.1, on the reverse strand, counting down.
TCATGCGCAAGAGCATCGCCGTGGTGCCCGAAGGACGCCGGGTCTTCGCCCGCCTGACGGTGGAGGAGAACCTGGCCATGGGCGGTTTCTTCACCGACAAGGGTGACTACCAGGAACAGATGGACAAGGTCCTGCACCTGTTCCCACGGCTCAAGGAACGCTTCACCCAGCGTGGCGGCACCATGTCCGGCGGCGAGCAGCAAATGCTCGCCATCGGCCGGGCGCTGATGAGCAAGCCCAAGCTGTTGCTCCTGGACGAACCGTCCCTGGGCCTGGCGCCGATCATCATCCAGCAGATCTTCGACATCATCGAACAGCTGCGCCGCGACGGCGTGACGGTGTTCCTGGTGGAGCAGAACGCCAACCAGGCGTTGAAGATCGCCGACCGCGCCTATGTGCTGGAGAACGGCCGGGTGGTGATGCAAGGCACCGGCGAAGCGCTGCTGACCGATCCCAAGGTCCGTGACGCCTATCTCGGCGGCTAAGCGCCAGCGGAACCAGAAACGGCCCTTCGGGGCCGTTTTTTTTCGGGGCCAATAAAAAATCGCCAGGGACTGTAACGAATCGCCAGGTGCCGTCTCTAGTAGGACAAGCGAGCACAAATGCTTCCTTGTCCAAACCCAACCCTGGAGAAACAACATGAGCCATCCTCGTACCCTGTCCGCCACTGCCCTGGTCCTGGCGCTGGGCTCTGCCCTGAGCATCGCCGCCCTGCCGGTCACGGCCCATGCCGAGGGCGACATGGAGAAGTGCTTCGGCGTCGCCATGAAGGGCAAGAACGATTGCGCGGCAGGTGCTGGAACCACCTGCGCGGGCACCTCGAAGACCGACCATCAGGCCAACGCCTGGAAACTGGTGCCCAAGGGCACCTGCGAGAAAACCGCCAGCAGCACCTCCCCCACCGGCTTCGGCCAACTCGCGGCCTTCAAGGCCAAGTCCTGATGCTGCGGCCTGAGTGTCGATCATGAACATGCCCCTAAACCCGCACCGCCACGACGACACTCGGGCCTTGGCGCCAAGCCTGCCGCCTCGCGCTGGCCTGGGGCTCAAGACCGAGCACTTCAAGCAAGTGCTCGACCAACGGCCCGACATCGGTTTCTTCGAGGTCCATGCCGAGAACTACATGGTGGACGGCGGCCCCTTCCATCACTACCTGGGCCTGATTCGCGAGCACTACCCGCTGTCGCTGCATGGTGTCGGCCTGTCCATCGGTGGCGAAGGCCCACTGGACAGCCAGCACCTGGCGCGCCTGGCAGCCTTGATCGAGCGCTACCAGCCCCAGTCCTTTTCGGAGCACCTGGCCTGGTCCAGCCATGGCCCGGTGTTTCTCAACGACTTGTTGCCCCTGGCCTATGACCAACCGACCCTGCAACGGGTCTGCGAACACGTCGACCAGGTACAGCAACGCCTGGGTCGCCAGCTGTTGCTGGAGAACCCGGCCACCTACCTACAGTTCCAGCGCTCGACCCTGGATGAGCCGGACTTCATCAGCGAGGTGATCCACCGCAGCGGTTGCGGCCTCTTGCTGGACATCAACAACCTGCATGTCTCTTGCGTCAACCACCAGCGCGATGCCCTGGCCTACTTGCAGGCGCTACCGCTGCAGGCAGTGGGGGAAATCCACCTGGCGGGTTTTGCCGAGGACCGGGACGATCTCGGCGATCGCCTGTTGATCGACGACCACGGCGCCCCGGTGGACGATGCCGTCTGGGCCCTGTACCAGCAAGTCCTGGAACGTATCGGCCCCATGGCCACGCTGATCGAAAGGGACAATCGCATTCCGCCCTTCGCCACCCTCCAGGCCGAAGCCGGCAAGGCCGAGGCGTTGCTGCGCCAGATCAAGGAGCGCACATGAGCAGCCACGCTGAGTTCACCAGGGCCCTGCTGGACACCGGGCGGGCCTGCCCGCCGGGCCTGTACAGCAGCAACGGCGCCGATCCGGCCAGCCGCTTCGCGGTCTATCGCAACAATGTGCAGGGCTCGCTGATCAACGCCCTGGCAGACAGCTACCCGGTGGTGGAGCAACTGGTGGGCCAAGCGTTTTTCAAGGCCATGGCCCGAACCTATATCGAGCGCCAGCCTCCCAGCACCCCACGGCTCAACGATTACGGCGAGGGGTTTGCCGAATTCATCGACGACTTCGCTCCGGCCGCCTCCTTGCCCTACCTGGGCGATATCGCCCGCCTGGAACGCTTGCGGGTCGAGAGTTATCACGCCGCCGATGCCCGGCCATTGGCAGCGGCGCAACTGCAAGAAGCCATGAGCCGACCGGAGCAGCTTGGCCGGTTGCACCTGCACCCGCATCCATCGCTGCGCAGCCTGCAATCGAGCTACGCCGTGGCCAGCCTGTGGGCCGCGCACCAGGATGGCCGGCAATGGCCATCGTTCTATCTGCATCGGGAACAACACATCCTGGTGCTACGCAACGCCCTGGAGGTCGAGGTACTGGTGGTGGATGCCGGCTGCCTGGCCTTCACCGACAGCTTGCGCGCCCGGCAACCGCTGGCGGTCGCCGCCGCCCAGGCCCTGGACGCCCAAGCCGACTTCGACCTGGGCCGCTGCCTGGGCCTGCTGCTTGGCCACGGCGCACTCATTGACTTGTAACCGCAGAAGAAGACCGATCATGAATACCCGGACCCACTCCCCTATCGCCAACCTGCTGATGCGGGCCTGCCAGAAACTGGAACTCATCCCCTACAGCCTGGTGGCCTTCATCGCGCGCTTCAGTATTGCCGCGGTGTTCTGGAAATCCGGGCAGACCAAGATCGAAGGACTGGCCATCGACCTGGTTTCCGGAACCTTCGAGCTGGGCTGGCCACGCCTGGCGGATTCGACCATTCCCCTGTTCCAGAGCGAATACCGGCTGCCGCTGCTGACCCCGGAGCTGGCGGCGCACCTGGCGGCCTTCGCCGAGCATTTTTTCCCGCTGTTGATCCTGGTGGGCCTGGCCACGCGCTTCAGCGCCCTGGCGCTGCTGGGCATGACCCTGGTGATCCAGCTGTTCGTCTATCCGGACGCCTACCCGACCCACGGCACCTGGATCGCCATCTTCCTGCTGTTGCTGGCCCGTGGGCCGGGCACATTCTCCATCGACCATCTGCTTTGCCGCAGGCTGCACACGGGCGCGTAGCGGCCACAGATCATCTGGAGAATCAGCCTGGTCGGTCGAGTACAGGAAGGTCCTGCGGACTTTTGCGCAGCCTCGCTACGCTAGACAGCGGCTACAGGCCGTACGCCCACGCGTTTCGTCTGGCCGTGGCCGCCGTTACAAGCGGTCCAGGGCCTCGCCGCTGCGGCGGAACCAGTCCATCAGGTAGTCGGCCAGGACCTGGGTGCGCCTGGGTAATCCGCCCTGGTAGGGATGCACCAGGTACATGGGCATGCTGCGGGTCTGGTAGTCCCGCAGCAGCCAGCGCAGGCGACCATCGGCCAGCTCGCCATGCAGCACGTAGGATGGCAGCCGGGCGATACCGGCCCCCACCAGGGCGGCCTTTTTCAGCAGGTTGTAGTGATTGCTGGCGAACGGCCCGTTGACCCGCACCCGCAGCAGCTCGTGACGCTGGTGGTAGAGCCATTCTTCACGCCCGCTGTAGTGGCTGTTGAGCAGGCAGCGGTGGTTGGCCAGTTCCATGGGCGTGCGGGGCTCGCCGTATTGCTCCAGGTATGCCGGGCTGGCGCAGGTCATTTCATGCCAGGCCAGCAATGGCCGGGCCACCAGGCGCTGGTCGTTGTCCACCGCGGAGCGCACCGCCAGGTCGAAGCCCTCACGGGCCAGGTCACGGTAGGCATTGCTCAGGTCCAGTTCGATCTGCACCTGGGGATGCTGCCGGGAGAACTCCAGCAGCAGGCCGTCGAAAAAGGTTTCCCCCAGGGACACCGGCACCGTCAGGCGCACCGGGCCGGCGACATCGTCCTTGAGTCGGGCCAGGGCCTGGTGGGCGCGATCCACCTGGGCCACCAGCGCCTGGGCCTGGGGCAGCAGCGCGGCGCCGGCGGCGGTCAGGTCCAGGCGGCGGGTGGTGCGTTGCAGCAGCACTACTTCGAACCGCGCCTCCAGGGCGCTGATGCGCTTGGACAGCTGGCCCTTGCTGCACCCCAGGCGTTGGGCCGCCAGGGTGAAACTGCCGGCCTCCACCAATACGGCAAAAGCCGCGAGGTCATCCATCTCGCTCATGGATTGTTTCCACCAGAAAACCAAAGGTTGCCTATTAGCGCGTTAATCCATGAAAAAAACCACTCTAGACTGCAACCTCATCTCCCTTCTCACGAGGAACAGCCCATGAAGATTCTCCTGATCGGTGCCAGCGGCACTGTTGGCTCGGCGGTGGACCGGGAACTGGCGCAACGCCATGACATCGTCCGTATCGGCCGCAGCAGCGGCGACTTCCAGGTGGATATCAGCGACAGCCAGTCGATCCGCGCCCTGTTCGAAAAGACCGGGCGCTTCGATGCCCTGGTCTGCGCCGCCGGCAACGTCACCTTCGCGCCCCTGGGGGAGATGACCGCCGAACACTTCCAGCTGGGCCTGCAAGACAAGCTGATGGGCCAGGTCAACCTGCTGCTGATCGGCCGTGAGTACGCCAACGACGGGGGCTCCTTCACCTTCACCAGCGGGATCCTGGGCCACGACCCGATTCGCAGCGGCGCCTCGGCGGCCTTGGTCAATGGCGCCGTGGACAGCTTCGTCCGGGCGGCGGCCATCGAGCTGCCCCGGGGCCTGCGAGTCAACTCGGTAAGCCCCAACGTGCTGGTGGAAGCCATGGGCAGCTACGCCCCGTACTTCCGCGGCTTCAAGCCGGTGCCAGCGGCGGACGTAGCGCTGGCCTACGCCAAGAGCGTGGAAGGCTTGCAGACCGGCCAGACCTACCACGTCGGCTGATGGAAAAATCCGGGGTTGTGATGAACGGTCGGGCTGCGTAACGTGTCGGCTTCCGCCTGGAGGCCCGATTGATGCGCACCGCCCGTTCCCTGCTCTGTTTCGCCCTGCTACCGCTGTTCGCCGGTTGCCAGATGCTGCCCTTGTTCGATGACCAGCCCCAGGCTCCGTCCATGGCCGGGTTGACCCGGGTCCAGGGCGAGCTGAGCGCGGCGGACGGCAAGCTGCTGTTCAAGCCGTGCAGCGAAGACCGGCGCTACGTGGTCAGCGATGGCGGCGGCACCAGCGTGCTGCAGGAAGCCGCCACCCTAGCGGAAAAACAGGGCACGTTGTTCGCCGACCTGCGGGGCAAACTCTCCGCCAGTGGCAGCGGCGATGGCCAGCTGGACCTGCGCCAGCTGTATCGGGTGGAGCGCTCCAACGCCTGTGGCGATCCCAACTTCCCGCGCCTGATCCTGCGTGCCAGCGGCAAGAACCCGAACTGGAAGGTCGACGTCAACGCCCGTGGCATGCGCATCGAACGTGACGGCCAGCCGCCCCTGGCCCTGCCCTACCTGGAGGAGCAACTGGGGGATGGCCGCTTCAACCTCACCAGCGAAGCCAACAACCAGCGCGTCGAACTCTGGGTCGCTCCGCAACGTTGCGTCGACAGCCAGACCGGCAGCGTCCAGCACCTGAGCGCCGAGCTGCGAGTAGACGGCCAGGTCCAGCGCGGCTGCGGTTATTTCGGCGGCTCGCGCAACGACTGATTCGACGAGCAGCCGTTTTAACCTCACGGCCAGGGCGGATTGCGGCTTATAATCGCCGGTTTGTGCAAAGCAAGCCGGCGCACTGTCGCGCACCGCCTATCCGGACCCCGTCATGTTACGAATCACCGAACTCAAGTTGCCGCTCGACCATCCCGATGAAGACCTGCGCACCGCCATCGTGCAGCGCCTGGGGATCGCCAGCGACGACCTGCTCGACTTCACCCTGTTCAAGCGCAGCTACGACGCGCGCAAGAAGTCCTCGGAACTGTTGTTCATCTACACCATCGACCTCAACGTGCGCGACGAGGCGGCCCTGCTGCAAAAGTTCGCCGACGACCGCAACGTCAACCCGGCGCCGGACGTCAGCTACAAGTTCGTCGGCCAGGCCCCGGCCGGTCAGCAGGAACGACCGATCGTGGTGGGCTTCGGCCCGTGCGGCATCTTCGCCGGCCTGCTGCTGGCGCAGATGGGCTTCAAGCCGATCGTGCTCGAACGCGGCAAGGAAGTGCGCCAGCGCACCAAGGACACCTGGGGCCTGTGGCGCAAGAGCGTGCTCAACCCCGAATCCAACGTGCAGTTCGGCGAAGGCGGCGCCGGGACCTTCTCCGACGGCAAGCTGTACAGCCAGATCAAGGACCCGCAGCACCATGGCCGCAAGGTCCTGGAAGAGTTCGTCAAGGCCGGTGCGCCGGAAGAAATCCTCTACATCAACAAGCCGCACATCGGCACCTTCCGCCTGACCAGCATGGTCGAGAAGATGCGCGAGCAGATCATCAACCTGGGCGGCGAGGTGCGCTTCGAGCAGAAGGTCACCGACCTGCTCACCGAGGGCGAGCAACTGACCGGCGTAGTCCTGGAAAGCGGCGAGCAACTGGAATCGCGCCATGTGGTCCTGGCCCTGGGCCACAGCGCCCGCGACACCTTCCGCATGCTCCACGCCAAGGGCGTGTTCATGGAGGCCAAGCCCTTCTCGGTGGGGTTCCGCATCGAACACCCGCAATCGCTGATCGACAAGGCACGCCTGGGCAAGTATGCCGGCCACCCGAAGCTCGGCGCCGCCGACTACAAGCTGGTGCACCACGCCAAGAACGGCCGCTCGGTATACAGCTTCTGCATGTGCCCCGGCGGCACCGTGGTAGCGGCCACCAGCGAGCCGAACCGGGTCGTCACCAACGGCATGAGCCAGTACTCGCGTAACGAGCGCAACGCCAACTCCGGCATCGTCGTGGGTATCACCCCGGAAGTGGATTACCCGGGCGGCCCGCTGGCGGGCATCGAGTTCCAGGAACGCCTGGAGTCCCACGCCTTCGTCCTCGGCGGCAGCAACTACCAGGCCCCGGCGCAACTGGTGGGCGACTTCATCGCCGGCAAGCCCAGCACCGCCATCGGCAGCGTCGAGCCATCCTATAAACCCGGGGTGAGCCTGGGCGACCTGGCGCTGGCCCTGCCGGACTTCGCCATCGAGGCCATTCGCGAGGCCCTGCCGGCCTTCGAGCGGCAGATCAAGGGTTATTCCCTGCATGACGCGGTGCTGACCGGGATCGAGACCCGCACTTCGTCGCCACTGCGCATCACCCGTGACGCCTCGATGCAAAGCCTGAACCTCAAGGGCCTGTTCCCGGCCGGCGAAGGCGCCGGTTATGCCGGGGGCATCCTGTCCGCCGGCGTCGACGGCATCCGCATCGCCGAAGCCGTGGCCCGCGACATCCTCGGCATCCAGGCCTGAAGCAAAGATGGGGGGAGCCGCCGCAACGGCTCCCTCTTGGCTTCAGATGCCGGCGCGCAACACGCTGGCAGGCAAGGCAGCTCCCTGCTCGACACTGGCCGCTACCGCTTCGATCAACTCGGCCAATGGGTAGCCCTGCTCCGCCAGCCAGCGCTCATCGTAGTAGGTGGTCGCATAACGCTCGCCGCCGTCACAGAGAATCGCCACGATCGACCCCGCCTCGCCAGCGACGGCCATCTGCTGGGCGGCCATCAGCGCCCCCACCAGGTTGGTCCCGCTGGAGCCACCGACTCGCCGTCCCAGGCGCCGGGCCAGGTAGTGCATGGCCGCCAGGGACAGGGCGTCCGGGACCTTGACCATGGCGTCGATCACCTGGGGCAGGAACGAAGCCTCGACCCGTGGCCGGCCAATGCCCTCGATCCGCGAGCCGCAGTCCAGGCGCAAGCTGGCATCGCCGCTGTTGTAGTAGTCGAAGAACACCGAGCGCTCGGCATCGGCGCACAGCACCCGGGTCTGGTGCTGGCGATAGCGCACGTAGCGCCCCAGGGTCGCGGTGGTACCGCCAGTGCCGGGACTGGAGATCAGCCAGGCCGGCTCCGGGTAACGCTCGAAGCGCAGTTGCTGGAAGATCGATTCGGCGATGTTGTTGTTGGCCCGCCAGTCGGTGGCGCGCTCGGCATAGGTGAACTGGTCCATGAAGTGCCCGCCGCTCTCGCGGGCCAGGCGCTCGGACTCGGCATAGATCTGCGTCGGGTCCTGCACCAGGTGGCTCTTGCCGCCATAGAAGGCGATCTGGGCGATCTTCTCCTGGGAGGTGGTGGCCGGCATCACCGCGATGAAGGGCAAGCCCAGCAACCGCGCGAAGTAGGCCTCGGAAATCGCCGTGGAACCGCTGGAAGCTTCGATCACCGGCGCCCCGGGCTTGAGCCAGCCATTGCACAAGGCATAGAGGAACAACGAGCGGGCCAGACGGTGCTTGAGGCTGCCGGTGGGATGGCTCGATTCGTCCTTGAAATACAGTTCGATGCCCGGATGACCGGCCAGGGGCAAGGGGATCAGGTGGGTGTCGGCACTGCGCTGGAAGTCGGCTTCGATGATGCGGATGGCCTCGCGGGCCCACTGGCGATTATCGCTCATGTTCTATTCTCGTCGGATCGAACGCCATACCGGCGCAAGAAGATGAAATGCACCCGGCGCAGGAGATCCAGGTCCGGGACCGCTGGCATTTTTCAATGAGTGGAAAAGCCCTGCGGCCCACTGCCGCCGGACATGTTAGGAAATAACTCGTCGCCCTGACAGGTACAGCTATGAAGCAATTGGAAACACAACTTCCACGTGCGTTTTCCAGCAGGCCGCTTGCCCTCTACATATAACAAAAAAGAATATAACTTTTGTTTTAACAACCAACTGTACGGGTTAGGGTGTGCCACCTTGTTTGCTTTTAGATGGAGAGCGCCCTTTGCCTCTGCGTAGTACTTTCACTCGTTTCTTTGCCATGGAGGCAGCCAGCGGCCTGTTGCTGATCGCTGCGGCCATCCTTGCGCTGATCATCAACAACTCGCCCCTGTCCTGGTTGTACAACGGCTTGCTGGAAACCCCGGTGGTGGCCCAGGTCGGCGCCTTGAAAATCGCCAAGCCGCTGCTGCTGTGGATCAACGACGGCCTGATGGCCCTGTTCTTCCTGCTGATCGGCCTGGAGGTCAAGCGTGAAGTCCTGGACGGCCAGCTGTCCAAGCCTTCGCAGGTGGTGCTGCCAGGGGCGGCGGCCATCGGCGGCATGCTGGTGCCGGCGCTGATCTACTGGTTCCTCAACCGCGACAACCCGCCGGCCCTCAACGGCTGGGCGATCCCTACCGCCACCGACATCGCCTTCGCCCTCGGGGTCCTGGCGCTGCTGGGCAAGCGGGTACCGACCTCGCTGAAGCTGTTCCTGATGACCCTGGCGATCATCGATGACCTGGGCGCCATCGTGATCATCGCGATCTTCTATTCCGGCGCCCTGTCGACTTTGTCGCTGATGCTGGCGGCGGCCTGCATCGCGGCGCTGGTGGCGATGAACCGCCTGGGCGTGGTCAAGCTCGGGCCCTACATGATCATCGGCCTGATCCTCTGGGTCTGCGTGCTCAAGAGCGGCGTCCATGCGACCCTGGCGGGCGTGACCCTGGCCTTCTGCATTCCCTTGCGCACCCGCAATGCCGAGCCTTCGCCGCTGCTGGCCCTGGAACATGCGCTGCATCCCTGGGTGTCGTTCGGCATCCTGCCGCTGTTCGCCTTCGCCAACGCCGGCTTGTCGTTGAGTGGCGTGACCGTCGAGAGCTTCACCCACTTCGTGCCGATGGGCATCGCCGTCGGCCTGCTGCTGGGCAAGACGATCGGGGTATTCGGCCTGACCTGGCTGGCGGTAAAGACCGGTCTGGCGGCCCTGCCGGCCGGGGCCAACTGGGGCCAGGTGTTCGGCGTGGCGATTCTCTGCGGGATCGGCTTCACCATGAGCCTGTTCGTCGGCTCCCTGGCGTTCGTCCCGGGCAGCAGCGAGTACGCCGGCATGGACCGCATGGGCATCCTCACCGGCTCGCTGTTCGCTGCCCTGATCGGCTATGCCGTCACTGCCGCCGCCAGCCGCAAGAGCACCTCCCTGGCGTCCTGATCGGCGAAGTTCTCCCCCGCCTGAAAACACAAAACCCCGGTCAGTTGCCTGGCCGGGGTTTTGTTTGGCTGATGAGAAATCAGCGAGTTACACGGCTGGTACCGTTGACGCTCATGATGCGTACACGGTCGCCAACACGGAACACTTCGTTTTCCTGAACTTGCTGTACATAGGCACGCATGCTGCCGTCGTCTTCACGCACGGTGATCTCCACGCCCTGGGTACGGGTCAGCCCTTCCTCGGTGGCCGAGCCGAGCAGGCCACCCGCCACGGCACCGATGACCGCAGTGACGATGCTGCCGCGACCGCCGCCGATGGCGCTGCCACCGACACCGCCGATCACCGCGCCAGCGGCGCCGCCGATAGGGGTCTTGGTGCCTTCGATCTTCACCGGGCGCAGGGATTCGATGGTGCCCATACGTACGGTTTGCACACGACGCGCTTCATCACGAGAGTAGGAATCACCGGTCAGGTTGGAGGCGCAACCGCCGAGCAACATGGCCATCGTGGTGAAGGACGCAACCAGCAAAACAGACTTACGCATAGGATCAACTCCAAGGGAAAATAAATCATTAGACTCCGCAGCTTGACACCTGTCACGGTGCCGCCCGGATAAAATTGCTTTCATTCAGCCCAAGTACAGGCTGCATGAATTCCGCGCCCTCTCGCTACGGTAGCCCCAGCCTCCAGCATAACGCTATCGAACAAGGGATTTTCCATGGATTACTTCATCATCTTCGTGGTCACGGTCGCCGGCCTGTATTTCCACTGGTGGCTGTACGTACGCATCAAGCGCTGGACGGACCGGGACCTGGCGTTGTCGATGGCCGGGACCGATGAACAGAAGAAGCAATACATGTTGCAACAATTGGCCGAAGCCCAACGCCAGAAAGTAAAACGCCGGGACCTGCCGCAATGGCTGGAAGCCGCTGCGGCAGGTTATCCCGGCGAGTGATCCAAGAGTTTCAGGGAGCCAGGCGCTCACGCACCCAATGCAAGTCCTGCCGTCGATAGTTCAAGCGGTCATGCAGGCGGCTGGGGCGCCCTTGCCAGAACTCGATACGCTCCGGCAACAGCCGGTAACCACCCCAGTGTTCCGGGCAGTCGGGCTGGCTATCGCTGAAGCGCGCCTCGGTGGCCTTGAGCAGTTCCTGCAGTTCTCCACGATCGGCAATCACCCGGCTCTGCGGTGACGCCCAGGCACCCAGGCGGCTGCCCAAGGGACGTACCTGATAGTAGGCATCGGATTCCTCGGCAGAGACCTTGACCACTCGTCCTTCGATCCGCACCTGGCGCTCCAGGGTCGGCCAGAAGAACGTCATGGCTGCAAAAGGCCGCGCGGCCAACTGCTGGCCCTTGGCGCTTTCATAGTTGGTGAAGAAGGTGAACCCCTGCTCATCCAGGCCCTTGAGCAACAGGATGCGGCAATGGGGACGACCGTCGGCATCAACAGTCGCCAGGGTCATGGCATTGGCCTCCACCGGCGGCTGTTCGGTCTGCACCGCTTCAGCGAACCACTGGTGGAACAGTGCGAAGGGTTCGGCCGGAGCCTGGGCCTCGGACAAGCCGTCGCGAGCGTAGTCGCGGCGCATATCAGCCAGAGACTGGGTCATGCCTGCTGTTCCTTATCCTGGTAGATCAGTTCTTGGCCTGGGCGGTAGCCGTCGGGTTCTTGGCCGCCGCCACGGTTTTCTTGGCTGGAGCCTTCTTCGCCGCCGGCTTGGCTGCGGGTTTCTTGGCCGCGGAGGATTTCTTCGCCGCGGTTGCCGCTTTCTTGCTGGCCGGGGCCGGAACCGGTGGCTTGGCGTCCTGGATAGCGACCATTTCGGTTTCGGACGGGGTCGGCTGGTTGTACTTGCTCAGCAGGCCCAACAGGGTGCTGCGCTGGGTCAACATGATTTCCACCCGGCGGTTCAACGAACGGCCTTGTGGGCTGTCGTTGGCGGCACGCGGCATCACCGCGCCCATGCCACGCAGCATCAGGCGGTCCTGCTTCAGGCCGCTGAGGCTGAAGATCGCGGCCACGGACTGGGCACGATCACGGCTCAGCTTCTGGTTGGCCAGGGTCGGGCCAGTCGCATCGGCATGGCCGAGAATCAGCACGGCGGTCTTCGGATCGCCTTCCACAGCCTTGGCCACGCGGGTGAACGGGCCCAGGGTTACCGGCAGCAGCATCGCCGGGCGATCCGGGTTGAAGGAAGCATCCACCAGTGCGGTGACTACCAGCACGTTCTCACGACGCTCCACCTGCAGCTTGCTGTCCTTGACGGCTTCACGCAGGCGCGGCTCGTAGTCGTCGAGCCAGGCCTGGGTGATTTTCGGGTCAGGCATCGGGATGTCCGCCACGTTGACCTTGCTCAGGGGCTTGGGCTGGCTCTTGCCGAAAGGCCACCACCATGGGTTCTCGGCATCCGCGGCCTTGGCCACGGCAGGGGCTGGAGCCGGTTCGGCCTTCTTGGCCTCGGCTACCGGCTTGTCGGCATCCTTGGAAGAGGAGAAAGGCCACCACCAGTTGCCACCTTCAGACTTGGCCGAAGCGTTCTCAGCCTCTGGGGCCGGAGCCGGGGCTGTCGCTACCGGTGCCGGAGCCGGCTCGGCGGCAGGAGCTGCCGGCTTGCCTGCAGGAGTCTTGGCTGGCACGGCTGCCTTGGCCGCTGGCGCTGCCTGCTTCGCGGAAGCCGTGGTCTTGCCAGCAGGAGCCGGAGCCCCCTTGGCCGCGACAGCCGGCTTGCCCGCAGGAGCCGCCGGGGCGGCTTCGGCCGTGGCTGGTTGTTCCGGGGCAGGAGCAGGAGCGGCTTCCTTGCTGGCGGCCTTATCGCCTCCGAACGACCACCAATGGCCGCCGTCCGCTTCATTTTGTGGGGTTTGTGCGCAACCGGTTACGGTCAGGCAGATGGCCAAGGCTAGAGACTTGTTCGACGACATGGGATATCCACAAAATGAGATAAAAAGTTCGGTCTAAATAACCGCTACAAACAGACGCTTGGAAATTATAAAAGCCACAGGGTTCCGTCCTGCAGCTTTTCAAGCATGTTTAAGCAAAAAAGTTCTTAACAGCAACCTTTTTACAGACAATCCGACAAAACTCGCACCAACCTCTGTGCCCGTGGGTCCATCAACACATAGGGGCCCAGGGTATTGGTGACGAAACCGAAGGCCACGTCGTGCTCCGGATCGGCGAAACCGATGGAGCCCCCCGCCCCGGGATGCCCGAATGCCCGTGCCCCCAGGCCAAAGGTCGCGTTGGCCACCTGGGGCTGGTCGAGCATGCAGCCCAGGCCGAAACGGGTCTGGGTCAACAGGGTCTTGTCCATGCCCAGGCTGTGCTCCCGGGTCAGCTCCTCGAGCATTTCGGCCTCCAGCAAGCGGCCATCGAGCAGGCCGCTGTAGAAACCGGCGAGGCTGCGGGCGTTGCCATGGCCATTGGCCGCTGGCTGCTGCATGCGCCGCCACTCGGGTTTATTGGTGCTGGTCATGATAGACGGTGGATTGGTAAATGCGCGGGTGCTCATGGCTTCAGGCTCGCGCAGGGTCACCTGCAAAAGGCGCTGGGCCGCGGCATCGCCGACATTGCCCTTGCCCCGCGCGATATGCGCCACCCGGTGGAATTCCTCGTCGGCCAGGCCGATATGGAAGTCCAGCCCCAGGGGCTTGGCCACCCGGGCCACGATCGATTCGCCAGGGCCACGGCCGTCGGCCCGGCGAATCAACTCGCCCACCAGCCAGCCATAGGTGATGGCGGCATAACCGTGCCCTTCGCCCGGTGTCCACCAGGGCTGCTCGGCCGCCAGGGCGTCGACCATGGTCTGCCATTCATACAGGGCCTGGGGCGGCATCAGCTCACGCAGGGCCGGCAACCCGGCCTGGTGGCACAGCAACTGGCGCAAGGTGATGGCCGCCTTGCCCGACGCGGCGAATTCCGGCCAGTAGTCGGCCACCGGCGCGTCCAACTTGAGCTTGCCCTCGGCCACCAATTGCAACGCGGTCACGGCGGTAAAGGTCTTGGTGCAGGAAAACAGATTGGCGATGGTATCGCTGTGCCAGGCCTCGGCGCCGTCCTTGTCGGCCGTGCCGGCCCAGAGGTCGACCACGGTTTCCCCGCCGACCTGGATGCACAGCGCGGCGCCACGCTCCTGGGGATCGTCGAACAGCGCCGCGAAAGCCTCGCGTACCGCCTCGAACTTGAGTTCGTAATGACCTTGAATCTGCACCCTGAATCCCCCTGCGACAATGCTCGGCAACGTGGCGCGCATTGTTTCAGCCCCAAGGGAATTTGGGAACAACCGGACCCCACCCGAGCAGGGCCCGACAGTCTTCAGTGGCCGTTGCCGGAATGCCCACCGGCATGCGCTTCAGCCGTGGCGCTCGGTGCGTCCCGGCTTTCCGTCGTAGACCCGCTGGCGGCTACCTGCTCGGCCTGGGCCCGAGCGAACTGCGTGGCCTTGCCCAGTTGTTCCAACGCCAGCAGGTTGCTCTTGCGCACGGTCTCGACGAAATCCTGGAACGGCACATCGGTAATGCCCACCAGGCCAAAATGGCCGTTCTCACCGTCCAGCAGGCGTCCGGTCACCGGCTGGTCCAGGTACTGGAACCAATGCACCCCGACGATGGACGGCTCGCTCAGCGCCTGCTTGAGGAAGTTGGCATAGGCCGGTCCCCGCTCCTCCTCCCGGGCCAGTTCGGTAACTGCGCCCCAGAACGGGCCACGATCCCGGGAGCCAAAGTTGAACTCGGTGACCAACAGCGGCTTGTCGAGACTGCGCAGGTAGGCGAAGTCCTGCCCGTCCTGGGGCTTGAGGGTGTACATGTTGAAGCTCAGCACGTCGCAATACTGGGCACAGGACGCCACCGCCTCAGGTGTGCTGACGGCAAACCGCCCTCCCAGCAGCAGGTGATTGGGGGCGTGCCATTTCAACGAATCGGCGATGGTCTTGAAGTAGGTATCGGCGAAGACTCGCTGGAAATGCCGGTAGTCGGCCTCGATCTCGGGATGCTCGGGGCTTGGCAGCGGCGCCTCGAAGCCCGGGTCTTCCAGCAACTCCCAGGCCGGCAGATCGATCCCCCAGGCCTTGGACAGCCCCTGCTGGTTGCGATACTTGTCGCGCAGTTGCTTGAGGAAGGCGCGCTTGGCCGGGACATCGGTGGTCAGGCGCAAAGTGCCGTAGGCCAGGGCGAAGCGAGATTTCGCGTCACTTCCCGGACCTGCCCAGGCCAGCTCGTTGTCGGCGAAGTAACCGATCAACCACGGATCGTCACGATGATCCCGGGCAGCGATGGCCACGGCGCGCTCGGTGGCCATGGCAAAGCGCGGATCGAAGGGATCGGGCATGCCGCCCCACCAATCGCTGCCGGTGCTGATGCTGGCGTAGTCGCCGACGATCGACAGCGGCAGGGTGTAGGGCATTCGGGCGGCCAGGCCCAGGGCCGGCGCGCTCCAGTTGCCGATGGTGTTGAAGCCCCAGGCTTGCAGGCGGTCCAGGGTGTGGCCGAGCCAGCGCTTCTGGTCGAACCCCGGTGCCGCGCAGGGAGCCGCCTGGTCGGGCGCTGCCACGGCCGCGCCAGCAGCGGCGCAAGGTGCGCCATAAGTACGCTGCAGGTTGGCCCGGTAGAAGTCGTACCAGCGCCCGCTGTTGTAGCCCCGCCCGCGGTCGGCGCCGTTACCGCCACGGTTGTCGCCGTCACCGTAGTAGACCGCCAGTGGCTCGCCGTCCTTGGGCAGGTCGCTGAACATCCATTCGCGCCCGGCGACATAGGTGCGGTTGTTGTCCGCCGCCAGGGTGTTGACCCCCAGGGAATAGAACGGATGCCCATCGGGAGTCACCAGGAACCAGCGGCCATCACGCTTCTGGGTGCGAAAGAAGCCGCTGGCCTTGAAGGCCGGCCCCTGGCTCAGGCCGCCGAAGCGATCCAGGGGGGCCTTTTCACGCTCGGCGAGCCAGCCCTTGAGCTGTTGCTGCTCCTTGCTCGCGGCGGATTTGAGCTGCTCGTCGCTGGCGACCTTCTCCGGCCAGCGGTCCCGGGTCGACTGGCCATAGCCATCCACCAGGGAGCCATACACGGCGCGAACCACGCCCTCGCCATCCTGCACGCCGAAACGCTCGAGAAGGATGCTTTGCGAAGCCTTGGGGTTGTCCAGGGACAGGGTCACCGATACCACCTGGCTGCGGTCCAGTTGCCCTTCGCTGCTGGCCAGCAGGATGCGCTGGCCGTCCACGGTCATGGGCATCGGCGGCGCGGCCTTCATGCCCTGCTCCAGGGCACTGCTGGCCACCAAGGGCACCAGCAGCGTCTGCGCCGGGCCGGCGGGCAAGTCGACCCGGCTGGCCAGGGTCTGGCCATCGTGGCTCTGGATGGTCACGTAGAGGGTCAGGGCCCAGTCCATCGCACTCTGGATACGCAGGCTCATCAGACCCGACTGCGACCAGTCCCAGGCACCCGCCTGGGGGCTCAGGCGCAGGCTGGGACGCAGCGTCGGATTGAACGTCACCCGCCGCAGCACTTCACCCTCGGCCGTCTGTTCGGCGTTGTACTGCGGCAGGTTGGCATCCTGGGTCGCCACCTGCACCACGGCGGCCGGGCGGACAAAGTTGAACAACGTTCGTTGTCCGGCAGGGGCCGCCAGCACAGGAGCGGCAAACGACAGGGCAAGTACGACGGGCAACGAGCGGCGAATCATGTGGGCCGGTTTCTCCTTGTAGGGCCGCTGGGCGGCCGATGCTCAAGCATTGACGTGAAATAGACAGCGGGGCGCGCAAAGGTGCGGCCCTGCCCGGTAAGCCAGTGAAAAGACCTTGGGCGACGTGGCTACCCAGGCCATCGCCGGGCGGCGTGCTCGCCTACCCGGCGCAATGCGGTCTGGGCCAGCCTAGGATATTTCTCGGCGAAAAGGCGGCAGGGCGTTGAGGATCGCCTTGCCATAGCGCTGGGTGACCAGGCGCCGATCCAGCAGGGTGATGGTGCCGCGGTCCTGCTCGGTACGCAGCAGCCGGCCACAGGCCTGGACCAACTTGAGGGAGGCATCCGGCACCGAGATTTCCATGAACGGGTTGCCGCCCCGGGCCTCGATCCACTCCGCCAGCGCCGCCTCCACCGGATCGTCCGGTACCGAGAACGGGATCTTGGCGATCACCACGTGCTCGCAATAGGCCCCCGGCAAGTCCACCCCTTCGGCGAAGCTGGCCAGGCCGAACAGCACGCTGGAATCGCCGCCATCGACCCGGGCCTTGTGCTTGTTGAGGGTCTCCTGCTTGGACAGGTTGCCCTGGATGAACACCTGCTTGCGCCAGTCGCGATCCAGGCCGTCGAATACGTCCTGCATCTGCTTGCGCGAGGAGAACAGCACCAGGCTGCCCCGGGAGCCTTCCACCAGTTCCGGCAGGTCGCGGATGATCGCTGCGGTATGGGCCGCGGCATCCCGTGGGTCGGCCCGCAGGTCGGGAACCCGCAGCACGCCGGCGTCGGCATGGTGGAATGGGCTGGGGACCACGGCGGTAACGGCCTTCTTCGGCAAGCCGGCACGCATGCGGAAACGGTCGAAGGTGCCCAGGGCGGTCAGGGTCGCCGAGGTTACCAGGGCACCGTAGGCTACGTTCCACAAATTGCGGCGCAGCATTTCCGCGGCCAGGATCGGGCTGGCGTTGACCTCGATATCGAACAACGAGCCACTCTCGGCCAGGGTCAGCCAGCGGGCCATGGGCGGGTTGTCCTCCGGGTCCTCGACGGTGAAGGCCGTCCACAGTTCCCAGTTGCCCGAGGCCCGGGCCAGCAGGCTGCCGAACAGCGGATACCACTCCTCGGCCTGGTTGCTGGCGATGCCGATGTTGACCTCGCCGTCCATGCCTTCCTTGAGCAGGTCGGTCAGGCGAGTGAACAGGTCGGTCAGGCGCGAGAAGCCTTTCTTCAGCTCGATGCCCATCTCGCGCATGTGGTCGGGAATCAAGCCGCCGACAAAACGATGGCGCGGCCGCTCGCGGCCTTCCATGTCTTCACCGGTCTTGAAGTCGGCGATCTGCTCGCAGGCGGTGAACATGAACTGTTGCTGGGTCTTGATCTCCCGCGCCAGCTCCGGCACCTGCTCGATCAGCCGTCCCAGATCCCCCGGCAGCGGGTGCTGGGCCAGGAGCTTGGTGAGGTTCTTGGCGGTCTGCTCCAGCCAGTCGGCGGTGGAGCGCAACCGGGTGTAGTGGGCGAAGTGGCCGATGGCCTTGTCCGGCAGGTGATGGCCTTCGTCGAACACATAGAGGGTGTCGCGCGGGTCGGGCAGCACCGCGCCGCCGCCCAGGGCCAGGTCGGCCAGGACCATGTCGTGGTTGGTGACGATCACGTCGACCTTGCCCATGCCTTCCCGGGCCTTGTAGAAGGCGCACTGGCCGAAGTTGGGGCAATGGCGATTGGTGCACTGGCTGTGGTCGGTGGTCAGACGCGCCCAGTCGGCGTCTTCCAGGGTCGTGGGCCAGCTGTCGCGGTCGCCGTCCCATTTATTGCCGGCCAGTTTCTCGATCATGCTGGTGAACAGCTTCTGGCTGGCCTCGTCCACCTCGATCTTGAAGCCTTCTTCTTCGAACAGCTGGGCGGTGGCGGTCTGCGCGTGGCCTTCCTGCAGCAGCATGTCGAGCTTGGACAGGCACATGTAGCGCCCGCGTCCCTTGGCCAGGGCGAAGCTGAAGTTCAAGCCGCTGTTGCGCATCAGGTCGGGCAGGTCCTTGTAGACGATCTGCTCCTGCAGGGCGACGGTGGCGGTGGCGATCACCAGGCGCTTGCCGGCGGCCTTGGCCGTGGGGATCGCCGCCAGGCTGTAGGCCACGGTCTTGCCGGTACCGGTGCCGGCCTCTACCGCGACCACCGCCGGATCGCCGCTGCGCCGGCCCTCGTCGTCGGTATCGACGTCACCCAGGACCTTGGCCACCTCGGCGATCATCAGGCGCTGGCCATAACGCGGCTTGAGGCTCTTGGCTTCGAGAAAACGCGAGTAGGCGCCCTGGATCGTGGTTTTGAGTTCGTTGCTGATCATGGTTCTTCAGGCGCAGAAAACGCTGGATAAATTTTCAGTGGTTCGAATCGGCCGCTATCATACCCCGCTAATTCATCCTGCGCAGAACGGAGTACCCGAATGACCGCTTTCGCCCTCGCCTACAGCTTGCATGTCCTGGCCGCCCTGGTCTGGGTCGGCGGCATGTTCTTCGCCTGGATGGTCCTGCGGCCCGCCGCCGTGGCGGCCCTGGAAGGTCCACAGCGGCTTCAATTGTGGGCCCAGGTATTCCCGCGTTTTTTCGCCTGGGTCTGGGCGGCCGTGGTGATCTTGCCGATCAGCGGCATCGGCCTGCTGCACCTGCGGTTCAACGGTTTTGAAACCGCGCCGCGCTATGTGCAGATCATGATGGGCGTGTACCTGGCGATGACCGCGCTGTTCATCCGTATCCAGGCGCTGCAGCTGCCGGAGTTGCGCCAGGCAGTGGCGGCCCAGGACTGGCCGGCCGGTGCCGCCGTGCTCGGGCGGATCCGCCGCCTGGTGGGTATCAACCTGATCATCGGCCTGCTGCTGGTGGCCCTGGCGGCTGCCCGGCCGAGCTTCTGAAATACGATCGCCCGCAAAAGCGGGCGATCGGCATGACAACTGACAAAGCGGGTTAAAGGCGCTGCACGGTCAGCGAGCCCGCCACGCCCTCCGGCCCTGGTTGGCCCTGGGCACCGGGACGTCCGCCCTTGCCACCGTCGGCCCGGTAGACCAGGCAGCCCTTGGATTTGCCGCCCGCGCCCGGCTTGCCACCGGCACCGGCCAAACCGCCGGCACCGCCATCGACCCAGACCTTGATCTGCTCGTCGGGGAAATCCCGCGGCAACTCCAGGCGTACCTGGCCACCCGCCGCACCCGGATGGCCATTACCGCCATTGTCCCCATCGGCACCACGTCCGGCCTGGCCCCAGGTACAGCCGGGCTCATCGCCATTGGCCCCATCCAGGCCGACATAACCTGGCGCACCGGCACCGCCCCGTGCATCCACCGACAGCTCCTGGGCCTGCAGCGACTCGATCCGCAGGTTCAGGTTGCGACCGGGCTTGGCGGCCTTCTCATAGGTCCCCGGCGCCCCCCGGGAGGTGAACTGGCTACCCGCGTCCAGCTGTGCCCGCTGGACCACCAGATGCAGGCTCTGCTCGGTGGGCACGATGGCGATCCGCGCCTCGCGCCCCAGGTGCAGGTCCTGGACCTGGAGTTCAGTGACATTGGCCGGTACCAGCAAGGTGGCGAAGTCGGCCACGTCCAAGCGTTCCAGGACCAGGTTGCTGGCGGTATTGGGCAGGCGCATGAAGGAATTGGTTTCGACCCTGACCTCCTGGGCCAGGACCAGGGGGGTAAAGAACAGGAGCAGCGGGCAGAGCCTACGCATGATCGGCCTCGACGGTAACGGGGGCTGGAAGGGCCTGCAGATGGAAAATACCTACCAGCAGGATTTGCAGGCGATCACGCCAAGGATGGGCACGGCCCTTGAGGCTGCCATTGAACAGCACCAGTTCCAGCAGATGGGTCAACAGCAACAGGCTGCCCGCCAGGTTGACCAGCAAGTGCAATGGATTGATCAACGGCCTGGCCAGGTTGATCAATATCACCAGCCAAAATAGCAGGGTCAGAAACTTCCCCAGCCCCCATAAGACCTTCATATGCCCCCCTTGTAAGTTCTTCTTTGCGCGCACAGTAACGACTTATTACCGGGATACGCCAGAGGGCCATGCAAATTCTCCCCAGCGGCAGTTTAGCTCCCGGATCGACGAGGATCGCCGCAGCCACTTCCCCATACCGCACGTGGATGCGCCGGCGCGGCACCTCGGGCCGCGCCGGACGCGCCTGCTCAACGGTTGATCTGGATTTCCGTGCGGCGGTTCATGGCCCGTCCTTCCGCGGTCTTGTTGTCCGCCACGGGTTTGCTGGCTCCGGCGCCGGTCACCGAGATGAAACTGGCACGGGGAATACCGCCCTGGATCAAGTATTCCACCACCGAATGGGCGCGTTTTTCCGAGAGTTTCTGGTTGTAGGCCGCCTTGCCGACGCTGTCGGTATGGCCCGTCACCCGCAGTTGTGCCGAGGCAGACTCCTGCTTCAGGCGAGTCACTATGGTGTTGAGCTTGGTCTTGTCGGCCTCGGTCAGCTTGGCCGAGTCGAAATGGAAGTGCACATCGCGCACGACGATGGTTTCTTCCTTGACCACCACGACCTCTTCCACCACGGGTGGAGGCAATGGGCAGCCGTTGGCATCGACCTGCACGCCCTTGGGCGTATGCGGGCACTTGTCACGGCTGTCCGGCACGCCATCGCCGTCCTCGTCGCCATCGCCATGCACCCAGCAGTAGGCGCCTGCCAGGCCGCCGACAAACAGTGCGCCACCGCCCGCCCACGCCGAGCTTTCGGTGGCGCCCAGCGCCGCGCCGGTGACGCCGCCTACCGCGGCGCAGATCGGCCAGTCGGTTTTTTGCAAACCTGCACAACCAGTCAACACACCGGTCAACAGAACCAGGGGTACTGCCGTACGAATGATGCTCATCTGATTTCTCCTGAGGGATCGGCTCGGGGCCGATTCACGGAGTAAAGACCCGGCCGAAGGTCCGCGCCAGCAAACCGCCAGCCCCTGTTTCGCCCCGTAAACACAGGGGGTTCACGAATAAATGAAGAACCGCTCTAGGCCCGCGGATGCCGGCAAGCTAGTCTTGGACGCTCTGATCGAGGAGCGATGATGAGCGTCGGTATTTCTGCCCGTACCCCGCAGCAGGCACTGGCTGCCCTGCTGGACCGTTATGCACCGCAAAGGCTGCTGCTGATCGGCGCCAGCGACTTTCCCGCCCTGGCCGCATTCAAGGCCGCCCATCCGGCCACCGAAGTGGCCCAGGCCGCACCCGGGCCTTTGCCGGCCGACCTGGCCGCGCAGCGTTTCGACCTGGCCCTGGCGGTGGATTGCCTGGAGCACCTGCCCAAGCGCGAGGGCCAGAACCTGCTTGGAGGCATCCGCAACCTCAACGCCAGCCGCATCGCCGTGCTGGCCGACCTGGTCGCTTGCGGCTGGCAGGAAACCGACTTCTTCTCCCTGGCCCTGCAGGCCAGCGAGCGCTTCCAGCGGGAGCAACAGGTGCTGACCCTGTTTACCTACGATCTGCTTGAATACAAGCAAGTGCCCGATTGGCTCAATTCACGCTTCTGGGCGAACCCGGAAAATTTTGGAAAGTACTGGTGGTAACACGATGAGCGCTTCGATTTGTCCCTGCGGCAGCGGCAACCTGCTGGAGGCCTGCTGCGGCCATTACCATGCCGGCCATCCCGCGCCCTGTGCCGAGGCCCTGATGCGCTCGCGCTACAGCGCCTATGTGCTGGGGCAGGTGGACTATCTGGTAGCCACCACCCTGCCGGCCCAACAGGCAGGACTGGACCGCCAATCCATCAGCGACTGGAGCGCCCAGAGCACCTGGCTGGGCTTGCAAGTGGAAAGCTCGGAGGTGTTCGGCGGCCAGCCCGAACATGCCTTCGTCACCTTCACCGCCCGCTGGCACGACAGCCAGGGCGAGCACAGCCATCGCGAACGCTCGTCGTTCGTGCAGAACCAGGGGCGCTGGTACTTCATCGACCCCACGGTGCAGCTCAAGGCATCGCGCAACGATGCCTGCCCCTGCGGCAGCGGGCAGAAATACAAGAAGTGCTGCGCGAGCTACTTCAGCCGCTGAGCCCTCGTCCGCCACGATCAGCCCCGGCCCAGGATGGGTACAGGGGAGACCAAAGGGAGCCTTGCAATGATCGGTGAACTGCGCCTGCTACCCATTCTCTGCCTGCTCGGGATGCTGGGCCTGTCCGGTTGCGTGTCGTGGTTCGCCGACGAAGACATCGATCCCGAGGTGCACCTGGTCAAGGTCGAGGTGGTCAAGGCCAACTTGCTGGAGCAGCGCTTCACCCTGCACCTGAGGGTGGACAACCCCAACGACGAAGACCTGACCGTACGCCGCCTGACCTACCGGATCTACCTGGAGCGCTTTTTGCTCGGCGATGGCGAGCATGAGCACTGGTTCACCGTCACGCCCCATAGCAGTCGCTATTTCAAGGTACCGGTGCGCACCAACCTGTGGCCGCAGATCCGTGACCTGGTGAAACTCCTGCACAAGCCCGACCGGCCGATTCCCTATCGCCTGGAGGGCGAGCTGGAGGTGGGATTATTCATCGGCAAAGACGTGCACCTGAAGCGCAATGGCGTGATAATTCCCGGCGATTTCATCCCGGAGTGACCTTCAATGACCCAGCAACCCCATGTCCATGGCCCTGACTGCAACCACGATCACGACCATCACGACCATGGCCATGTCCACGGCCCGCATTGCAACCACGGCCACCAGGAGCCGGTACGCAACGCGTTGAAAGACGTCGGCCGCAACGATCCCTGCCCCTGTGGCAGCAACAAGAAGTTCAAGAAGTGCCACGGCGCCTGATCCAGCCGTGAAAACAACGCCTGCCGGCAGCCTTGCCGGCAAGTGCTGCCTCGATCCCTGGCAGGTGATGGAACACCGGTGGAACGATCCAATGCCGCAGTTCGTCCCTATACAAGGCACATTCACCCGGAGCGCTGCATGATCGACCTGTACTACTGGACCACCCCCAACGGCCACAAGATCTCGCTATTCCTCGAAGAAGCCGGGCTGCCCTACAACCTGTACCCGGTCAACATCGGCCTGGGCGAGCAATTCAAGGCCGAGTTCCTCAAGATCGCGCCCAACAACCGCATCCCGGCCATCGTCGACCACCAGCCGGCCGACGGCGGCGCGCCACTGTCGCTGTTCGAGTCCGGGGCGATCCTGTTGTACCTGGCGGAGAAGACCGGCCGCTTCCTGCCCCAGGACCTGCGCGGGCGCCAGGAAACCCTGCAATGGCTGTTCTGGCAGATGGGCGGCCTGGGACCGATGGCCGGGCAGAACCATCATTTCGCCCACGCCGCCCCGGAACGGATCCCCTACGCCGTCAAGCGCTACGTAGACGAAACCGCGCGCCTCTACGGTGTGCTGGATCGACGCCTGGCGGACCGGCCCTTCGTCGCCGGCCACGACTACAGCATCGCCGACATGGCGATCTACCCCTGGGTCGCTTCCTACAAGAAGCAGAGCCAGAGGCTCGAGGACTTCCCGCACCTGCATGGCTGGTTCAACGGCATCCAGGCACGACCGGCCACCGCGCGTGCCTACGCCCTGGTGGAAAGGGTCAACCCGGCCTGAACCGGTCCCTGCAAGCGCTCCTCCAACCCTGCGGCGCAGGCCTTCGTCCGGGCCTGCGATAAATACCTGTCGCCCCGCTTGCGCGGCACACGCCTGCTCACTAACGTAGCGCCTTTATCGACGCTACCCCCCGCAGGAGCTTTGCCATGGCCTCGCCAGCCTTCTCACATGTTCTTCCCCGATTCGGCGTTGCCGCGGCGGTAGCCGGCGTCCTGAGCCTGGCCGGTTGCCAGTCCTGGAACGCCCAGAACAGCCTGCCACCCACCTCCGGTGTGCAACCGCTCAAGGGCTTGGCCCAAAACGTGTCGGTACGCCGCAACGCCGTGGGCGTGCCCTTGATCGAAAGCAACAGCTTCCACGATGCCTTGTTCAGCCTGGGCTACGTCCATGCCAGCGATCGCATCGGCCAGATGGTGACCTTGCGCCTGCTGGCCCAGGGCCGCCTGGCGGAAATGTCCGGCGCCGAGGCCCTGGACGTCGACCGCCTGATGCGCGCGGTGAACCTGAAGAAAAGCGCCGACGAGCTGTACAAGGCCTCTTCGCCGCGGATCAAGCGCTTCTTCGAGGTCTATGCACGGGGCGTCAACGCCTACCTGTTCCGCTATCGCGACAAGCTGCCGCCGGAGCTGGCGAGCCGCGGCTATACCCCCGAGTACTGGAAGCCCGAAGACTCGGCGCTGATCTTCTGCCTGCTGAACTTCGGCCAATCCGCCAACCTGTTCGAAGAGCTCAACGCCCTGGTGCTGGCACGCAAAGTCGGCAGCGACAAGCTGCCCTGGCTGACCCCCGGCTACCCCGACGAACCCTTGCCCCTGGCCGAGGCCGAGAAGCTCAAGGGCCTGAACCTCGATATCCCCGGCCTGGACGAACTCAGCCGCACCGCCAGCCAGCTGGCCCGGCTCAACACCCTGGGCCTGAGCGGCGGCAGCGACCTGGCCATCGCCCCCCAGCGCAGCCGCAGTGGCCGGAGCCTGCTGGCCAGCGACAGCCAGGCCACGGCCTGGCACTACGTCCAGTTGCGCGCGCCCAAGTACCAGGCCGCCGGTGCTGCGATCCCCGGCTTGCCGGCGATCCTCCAGGGCTTCAACGGCAAGGTGGCCTGGAGCCTGAGCTCGGTGCAAGGCGACAACCAGGACCTGTTCCTGGAAAAGCTCAAGCGCCAGGGCAATGGCCTGTACTACTTGAACAACGGCAAATGGCAGCCGGTGGTCGTGCGCAACGAGACCTACTTCGTCAAGGGCCAGCGCCCGCTTCGCGAAGCGGTGTACGAAACCCGCCACGGCCCCTTGCTCAACAGCGCCCTGGGTGCCAGCCAGGCCAACGGCCTGGGCTTGGCCCTGCAGACGCCAGAGCTCAAGGACGACCGGAGCCTGGATGCGTTCTTCGACCTGTCGCGGGCGCAGAGCGCCGAGAAGGCCTCGGACGCCAGCCGGGACATCCGCGCCATTGCCCTGAACCTGCTGTTCGCCGATGCCAGCCACATCGGCTGGCAGGTCACCGGGCGCTTCCCCAACCGTCGCGAAGGCGAAGGCCTGCTGCCCTCCCCTGGCTGGGAGGGGCGGTATGACTGGGACGGCTATGCCGATCCGATGCTCCACCCCTACGACCAGGATCCGCCCCAGGGCTGGCTTGCCATCGCCAACCAGCGGGTGATTTCCCGTGGCTACGGCATGCAGCTGTCCAACTCGTGGGACGCCCCGGAACGCGCCGAGCGCCTGGCCCAGCTCGCCTCCAGTGGCAAGCAGGACAACCGCAGCCTGATCGCCCTGCAATACGACCAGACCACCTTGTTCGCCGCCAAGCTGAAGAAGATGTTCGAGGCCCCCGGCATGGCCCAACCGCTGAAGCAGGCCATCGATACCCTGCCCGATGCCGACCGGGCCAGGGCCCGCGAGGCCTACAGCCGCCTGATGGCGTTCGATGGCAAGCTCGGCGCCGGCTCGGCGGATGCGGCCCTGTATGAACTGTTCCTGCAGGAGAGCGCCCGGCAGGTCTTCCTCGACAAGCTGGGCCCGGAATCCGCAGCGCCCTGGCAGGCCTTCGTCGCCAACGGCAGCCTGTCCTACTCGGCCCAGGCCGATCACCTGCTGGGCCAGGAAGACAGCCCGTTCTGGGACGACCCGCGCACGCCACAGAAGGAAGACAAGCCGGCGATCCTGGCCCGCAGCCTGGCCGCCGCGGTCAAGTCCGGCGAGCAACTGCTGGGCAACGATCGCAAGGCCTGGCAATGGGGCAAGCTGCACAGCTACAGCTGGATCGGCAGCGACGGCAAGGCCATCCGCGGGCCATCGCAGGCCGGCGGCGACCACAACACCATCAACGCCGCTCCGTACCACTGGGGCCAGGATTTTGCCGTCAGCGCCGCCCCGGCCTTGCGCATGATCGTCGACTTCGGCCTCAGCGAGCCCTTGATGGGGCTCAACAGCAGCGGCCAGTCCGGCAACCCGGCCAGTCCCCACTACGCCAATGGCATCGAGGGCTGGTCCAAGGCCCAGTACCTGAGCTTCCCGATGCAGCCGCAGAACTTCGAGCGCAGCTACGGCAAGACCCGCCTGACCCTGGTCCCGGGCAAGTAACTCTCCCGCCCTTGCGCCCCGCTCGTGCACCAGTACGAACGGGGCCTGCCCCCATAACGTGCATCCTGTGACGGCCATCTCCCGGCTGGCTCCGCGGCTGCCTCCCCCCCGCCCCCTTTCAGCGCGAGCGCTGCCTCACGAAGGCTCCCCAGGCTTTTAAAACAGCTGTTCGGGACTCTGGTTCGGAAATTGCTACTTTCATTAAGTCTCATGCGTTGCAGTAACAGCATCCATGCGCCACAAGCGCTCATATCGGCTCTTAGGGATTGAATAATGAAAAAAGCATTGCTGACCCTTTCTGCACTGGCTCTGTGCCTGGCCGCCGGCTCGACACTGGCCAAGGAATACAAGGAGCTGCGCTTCGGCGTCGATCCTTCGTACGCGCCTTTCGAATCCAAGGCCGCCGATGGCAGCCTGGTGGGCTTCGACATCGACCTGGGCAACGCCATCTGTGCCGAGCTGAAGGTCAAGTGCAAATGGGTCGAAAGCGATTTCGACGGCATGATCCCGGGCCTCAAGGCCAACAAGTTCGATGGCGTGATCTCCTCCATGACCGTGACCCCGGCCCGGGAAAAGGTGATCGACTTCTCCGACGAGCTGTTCTCCGGCCCCACCGCCTTCGTGTTCAAGAAAGGCTCGGGGCTGAGCGAAGACACCGCCTCGCTCAAGGGCAAGACCATCGGTTACGAGCAGGGCACCATCCAGGAAGCCTACGCCAAGGCCGTGCTGGACAAGGCCGGGATCAAGACCCAGGCCTACCAGAACCAGGACCAGGTCTATGCCGACCTGACTTCCGGGCGCCTGGACGCATCGATCCAGGACATGCTGCAAGCCGAGCTGGGCTTCCTCAAGTCGCCACAGGGCGCCGACTATGAGATCAGCAAACCGGTGGACGACCCCCTGCTGCCGGCCAAGACCGCGGTGGGTATCTCGAAAGGTAACAAAGAGCTGAAAGCGCTCCTGGATAAAGGTATCAAAGCGTTACACGATGATGGCACCTACGCCACCATCCAGAAAAAACACTTCGGTGACCTGAACCTCTACAGCGGTAAATAACCTGCCGGCGCCCATCCTCGATGGGCGCCTTTTTTATCGTCACGGGTCACTGATCGATGTTCGAACAACTCCTAACGAACCTGGGGCTTTGCGCGTTCAGCTTGAAGGGTTTCGGCCCCTTGCTGCTGGAAGGTACCTGGATGACCGTCAAATTGTCGGTGCTATCGCTGCTGGTCAGCGTGCTGCTGGGCCTGATCGGCGCCAGCGCCAAACTCTCCAGCCTTGCCTTGCTACGCCTACCTGCCCAGCTCTACACCACCTTGATTCGCGGCGTGCCGGACCTGGTGCTGATGCTGCTGATCTTCTACAGCCTGCAGACCTGGCTGACGTCCTTCACCGATTTCATGGAGTGGGAATACATCGAGATTAATCCCTTCAGCGCTGGGGTGATCACCCTGGGCTTCATCTACGGCGCCTATTTCACCGAGACCTTCCGTGGCGCGATCCTCGCCGTGCCCCGGGGCCAGGTGGAAGCGGCTACCGCCTATGGCCTCAAGCGCGGCCAGCGCTTTCGCTTCGTGGTCTTCCCGCAGATGATGCGCTTCGCCCTGCCGGGCATCGGCAACAACTGGATGGTGATGCTCAAGGCCACGGCCCTGGTGTCGATCATCGGCCTGGCCGATCTGGTCAAGGCCGCCCAGGATGCCGGCAAGAGCACCTACCAGCTGTTCTATTTCCTGGTTCTGGCGGCGCTGATCTACCTGGTGATCACCAGCGCTTCCAATTTTGTCCTGCGTCGGCTTGAACGGCGCTATGCCGCGGGTGCCCGGGAGGCCGTGCGATGATCGAACTCCTGCAGGAATACTGGCGCCCGTTCCTCTACAGCGACGGCTACCACATCACCGGCCTGGCCATGACCCTGTGGCTGCTCAGCGCATCGATCGCCATCGGTTTTCTGGTGTCGATCCCATTGTCCATCGCCCGGGTCTCACCCCGGCGCCTGGTGCGCTGGCCGGTGCAGTTCTACACCTACCTGTTCCGCGGCACGCCGCTCTATATCCAGTTGCTGATCTGCTACACCGGGATCTACAGCATCGCCGCCGTCCGTGCCCAGCCGGTGCTGGATGCGTTCTTTCGCGATGCGATGAACTGCACCATCCTGGCCTTCGCCCTGAACACCTGCGCCTACACCACGGAGATCTTCGCCGGGGCGATCCGCAGCATGGCCCATGGCGAGGTGGAAGCGGCCAAGGCCTACGGCCTGGGCGGCTGGAAGCTCTATGCCTACGTGATCATGCCCTCGGCCCTGCGCCGTTCGCTGCCCTACTACAGCAATGAAGTGATCCTGATGCTGCACTCGACCACCGTGGCCTTCACCGCGACCGTTCCCGACATCCTGAAAATCGCCCGTGATGCCAACTCGGCGACCTTCCTGACGTTCCAGTCGTTCGGCATCGCCGCCCTCATCTATTTGTGCGTGACGTTCACCCTGGTAGGCCTGTTCCGCCTGGCCGAACGCCGCTGGCTGGCCTTCCTTGGCCCGGCTCATTAGGACTTGCAGCAGGAAAAACACCCAATGCGCCATGAGATCCACGACCTGCTCGCACCGTTGCCGGGCACCGCGCGGCAGGTCCACAGCTTTCACTTCGGCCCCGCCCAGGCCGCTCGCAAGATCTACATCCAGGCTTCGCTGCACGCCGATGAAATGCCCGGCATGCTGGTGGCCTGGCACCTCAAGCAACGCCTGGGGCAACTGGAGGCCGCCGGCCGCCTGCGCCACGAAATCGTCCTGGTACCGGTGGCCAACCCCATCGGCCTGGAACAAGTGCTGATGGACGTCCCCCTGGGCCGCTATGAACTGGAGAGCGGGCAGAACTTCAATCGCGGCTTCGCCGACCTCGGCCTGCAGGTGGGCGACGCCATCCAGGACCTGCTCGATGAGGATCCCCAGCACAACCTCGACTTGGTCCGCCGACACCTGGCCGATGCCCTGGCGCGCCAGCGGCCCGAGACCCAGTTGCAGTCCCTGCGCCTGACCTTGCAACGGCTGGCCTGCGATGCCGAGTTGGTGCTGGACTTGCACTGCGATTTCGAAGCGGTGACGCATTTGTACACCACCCCCGAGGCCTGGCCGCGAATCGAACCGCTCGCCCGTTACATCGGCTCCCAGGCGAGCCTGCTGGCCACCGACTCCGGCGGCCAGTCGTTCGATGAGTGCTTCACCCTGCCCTGGTGGCAGCTGCAACAACGTTTTGGCGAGCGCTTCACGATCCCCACCGGCACCTTGGCAGTCACCGTCGAACTGCGCGGCCAGGGCGACGTCAATCACCCGCTGGCCAGCCGCGATTGCCAGGCCCTGCTGGACTACCTGACCCACTATGGCGCCATCGCTGGCGAGGCACCGCAGTTGCCGGAACTGGCGTTTCCAGCCACGCCACTGGCCGGGGTGGAGCCGCTGGCGACGCCGCTGGGCGGGCTGCTGGTGTTCAGCGCCCTGCCGGGACAGTACCTGGAGGCCGGGCAGCAAGTGGCCGAGATCATCGACCCGATCACCGACCGGGTCATCCCCATCCATTGCCGTAATGCCGGGCTGATGTATGCCCGCTCGCTGCGCCGCATGGCCACCGCCGGCATGGTGATCGCCCATGTCGCCGGTCGCGAAGCCTATCGCAGCGGCTATCTACTTTCGCCTTGAGGATGCATGCCCCATGTACAAATTGACTGTTGAAGGCCTGCATAAATGCTATGGCGACAATGAAGTGCTCAAGGGAGTTTCCCTCAAGGCCAGAACGGGCGATGTGATCAGCCTGATCGGCGCCAGCGGCTCGGGCAAGAGCACCTTCCTGCGTTGCATCAACTTCCTCGAGACCCCGGACGACGGGGCCATGAGCCTGGATGGCCAGCCGATCCGCATGGTCAAGGACCGCCATGGCATGCATGTGGCCGATCCGGCGGAGCTGCAGCGCATTCGCACCCGACTGGCCATGGTGTTCCAGCATTTCAACCTGTGGAGCCATATGAGCGTGCTGGAGAACATCACCATGGCTCCGCGCCGGGTACTCGGGGTCGGCACCCGGGACGCCGAGGAGCGGGCCCGGCGCTACCTGGACCAGGTCGGCCTGCCGGCCCGGGTCGCCAGCCAGTACCCGGCCTTCCTCTCCGGCGGCCAGCAGCAGCGGGTGGCCATCGCCCGGGCACTGGCCATGGAACCGGAGGTGATGCTGTTCGACGAGCCCACCTCGGCCCTGGACCCGGAACTGGTGGGCGAGGTGCTCAAGGTGATCCAGGGGCTGGCGGAGGAAGGCCGGACCATGATCATGGTGACCCACGAGATGAGCTTTGCACGCAAGGTCTCAAGCCAGGTGCTGTTCCTGCACAAGGGCCTGGTGGAAGAAGAAGGTGCGCCCGAAGAGGTCCTGGGCAACCCCAGGAGCGAGCGCCTGAAGCAGTTCCTCAGCGGCAACCTGAAGTAGCCCGCCACCCGCGCCATTTCCGTCGGTCACGGGTGCCAGGCACCCCGCGGCTCAGGCCACAGGCGCGGGTGGCGGCTCGTCCGGCAGGGTCGGCTCGCCGGGCTCGCTGGGCTCGGCAGGCAGTGGGGTATCGGGATCTGGCTGGCCGGGGATGCCCCCCGCCATGTCGACAGGAGGATGCGCCAGCAGGCTCCAGGCCAGTACCCCAACCTGATTGGGTTCGAGCCTTGCCAAGGTGGCGCTGATTCGGGGATCGATCTTCATGAGGGTACTCCTGGGCTGTACCCGGCACGCCTTGCGCGTGCCGGCGGACACTGCAATAGAGTGTCCGCCCTCCCAGGAATTCCCGCTGTTCGTCAGACGAACGGGATCAGGTACGCGGCAGGGTGACGCCGCGCTGGCCTTGGTATTTACCACCACGGTCCTTGTAGGACACCTCGCATTCTTCGTCGGATTGCAGGAAGAGCATCTGCGCCACGCCTTCGTTGGCGTAGATCTTCGCCGGCAAGGTGGTGGTGTTGGAGAACTCCAGGGTCACGTGGCCCTCCCACTCGGGTTCCAGCGGGGTGACGTTGACGATGATGCCGCAACGGGCGTAGGTGCTCTTGCCCAGGCAAATGGTCAGCACGTCACGCGGAATGCGGAAGTATTCGACGGTACGGGCCAGGGCGAACGAGTTTGGCGGGATGATGCACACGTCGCTCTTGATGTCGACGAAGCTGCCGGCATCGAAGTCCTTCGGGTCGACAGTGGCCGAATTGATGTTGGTGAACACCTTGAATTCGTCGGCGCAGCGGACGTCGTAGCCGTAGCTGGAGACGCCGAAGGAAATCACCCGGCTGTCCTGCTCGCCGCGCACCTGGCGCTCGACGAACGGTTCGATCATGCCGTGCTCTTGCGCCATGCGGCGAATCCACTTGTCCGATTTGATGCTCATGGCGGAAGTCCTGAAATAACGAGGTGAAAAATTCTGTGCGGCATCTTACCGGGGCGCGGGGCCGGGTTCAAAGTCCAGGCGGTTTTTCTCGCTCCATCCCACGTTTTTCAAGGGCTACAAGACAGATGGCCGGTTACCGATCACGAAAACCGAGAAACCTTCGCAATGGCCATTGGCACGTTCGGGAAAAAGGTTTAAGGTGGCGCCACTGTGCTGCTTGTGTCACTGAGAATCTCTACACGATGTTGAATTTCGATCCAACCATCTTCAAGAATTTTTCCTGCTCTTTGCACTCAGTCTCGGCCCGGGCTTTTCCCGAGTCGCAGTTAACT
This sequence comes from Pseudomonas sp. KCJK8993, assembly GCF_046230915.1. Lineage (NCBI taxonomy): Bacteria > Pseudomonadati > Pseudomonadota > Gammaproteobacteria > Pseudomonadales > Pseudomonadaceae > Pseudomonas > Pseudomonas sp. KCJK8993. Next base: position 159,937 of record NZ_JBJJLO010000001.1, on the reverse strand, counting down.
TTGTCCAAGGAGATACACCATGTCTAATCGCCAAACCGGTACCGTTAAGTGGTTCAACGATGAGAAAGGCTTCGGCTTCATCACCCCACAATCCGGTGACGACCTGTTCGTACACTTCAAAGCCATCCAGGCTGACGGCTTCAAAACCCTGAAAGAAGGCCAGCAGGTTTCTTTCGTCGCTACTCGCGGCCAGAAAGGCATGCAAGCTGAAGAAGTACAAGTTATCTAACTTGCACTGATCCAGTAAAAAGCCCCGCCCTCAACAGCGGGGCTTTTTTGTGCCCGAAGGTTTTTCCTGCAACTGCCGCTGGAGCGCGCCCGGGGTTACCAGGTCACGCCGAAACCCACGGTATAGCGAGTCTTGTCCAGGTCGCTGTTTTCAGTACCTCGGATCATGTCCTTCTCCGCCTTGAGGTTCAGCGACGCCCAGTCGGTGACCTTGTAGCGCAAGCCCACCTCGGCATCCAGGGCGTAATCGGCTACCCCGGACAGAGGCCTGCTCACTTCGCCAGCGGTGAAGAACTCGATCCGCTTGCCGACCAGGTAACGGTTGTAGTCCCACTTCATGGCCAGGGAATAGAAGTTGTCCTTGCCGCCATCGGCATACCGATAGTCCGTGCGGTTGAGCAGCGAGCCCAGCGAGAAGGCTCCCAGTTCGTCGTCCCAGAACTGATAACCCGGACCTGTACCCATTACCCGTTGCTGCTCGAGGTCCTCGACCTTGTCGCGCTTGTAGGTCAAGCGCCCCTGCCAGAACCACTGCTGGGTAAGGAAGCGGTCCAGGGCGTATTCGGCCTGCCAGTTATCGGTGGTCACCGCCTTGTTCTGGAACTCTCGGTTGTATTCGGCCTCGGCATTGTGTCGCCAGGCACCATGGCGCGCGGAGGTCTTGAGGTCGATGTCATAGCGATCGGTATCCTTCTCGGCCCGCTTATAGTCCATGGCCACATCGACATTGCCTTTCCATACGATGTCTTCCACCAGCGGCTTGGGCTTCATGATCTGCTGGATGCTGGCCAGCTCCACTGTCCTGGGTGCCTCGCCATTGGCCAGGGTGACCTTGCCCTCCGCGGCCGGTCGCAGCGACTTGGCCCTTTCTCCCGAATAGGCATCCTCCTTGACCAGCAGCTCCTGGTCGCTCTCCAGGGTCTTGACCTGCTTCCAGTCGATGGAAATAGCCCCGCCATAATCGGTCTGGATCAGCAGCTTGCCACCGTCGAACACCTTGATCTTGCCGCTGACACGGTCACCATTCTTCAGCCACACGACATCGGCCAGCACGGGCAAGGAAGCGCCAAGCAAGGCGAAACAAACGAAAATTCTAGGCAACATAGCTCAATACAAAACTCGGACTTGCGAAAAAAACGGCATTATTCCAGTTGAAATAGGCCCTGATCACGAATGACCCAGCTATTAAGAATGAGTTCAATCCTCATCTGCCTTTAATCACCACGAACCGCCCCCCCCCTCTATCTGGAACCGCGAATGTGACCGAACTCAGCCAAGACTCAAAGACGCCCGCGCAAATCCGACGCACGGCGCTATACCTGACCCTGGCCCAGGTTCCCGAAGGCAAGGTGGTCAGCTACGGCCAGTTGGCGGAAATGGCCGGCCTGGGACGGGCGGCGCGCTGGGTCGGACGCACCCTCAGCCAGCTACCTGCCGGCACCAGCCTGCCCTGGCACCGGGTCTTGGGGGCCGGCGGTCGCATCAGCCTGCCTGCAGGCAGCCCATCAGGGGACGAACAACGCGCGAGGCTGCGCGCGGAAGGCATCAGCGTACTGAACAACAGGGTGGATATTCGGCGCCATGGCTGGCGTCCGGTAGAGCACAGCGGTTAGAGTGCGCGCTTTGTTTCCGTAATCCTTGAGGCAGACTCCAGCCCATGCCCCGTAAAACCTGGCGCGCCGCACTTGCCGCCTATGCCAGCCCCTCGACGCTCGTGCTGTTGCTGCTTGGTTTCGCTGCCGGCATGCCTTACATGCTGGTGTTCTCGACGCTTTCGGTATGGTTGCGCGAGGCCGGAGTGGCCCGCGAAACCATCGGTTATGCCAGCCTGATCGGCCTGGCCTATGCCTTCAAGTGGGTGTGGTCGCCGCTGCTCGACCAATGGCGCCTGCCGCTGCTGGGCAAGCTGGGTCGACGACGATCCTGGCTGGTCCTGGCCCAGGCGCTGGTGATCCTGGGCCTGATCGGCATGGGCTTTTGTGATCCACAGAAACACCTGTCCTGGCTGATCGCCATTGCGGTGATCGTGGCCTTTGCCTCGGCCACCCAGGACATCGCCATCGACGCCTACCGCCTGGAAATCGCCGACGACAGCCGCCAGGCCGCCCTGGCTGCCAGCTATATGTCCGGCTACCGGGTGGCGGTCCTGCTGGCCACCGCCGGCGCGCTGTTCTTCGCCGAAGGTTTCGGCTCCACCGGCTTCAGCTACAAGCATTCGGCCTGGACCGGCACCTACGTGCTGTTCGGGGTCCTGATGATCCCGGCCCTGATCACCACCTTGTTCATGCGCGAACCCGCGGTGCCCCTGCGCACCCAGCTGTCGGCGGGACGCTACAGCTTCGCCCACCAGCTGATCTCGGTATTCGTGCTGATCGTGTTGCTGGTCTCGGTGCCCGCCACCTTCACCCAGCTCTACAACACCGACTTCGCCAGCGTGATCTTCGAGGGCGTCAGCCTGCTGGACCTGTTGCTGGAGGACCGGGCCTTCCTGCGCGCCATCCTCTATATCACCCTCACCGCACTGTGCCTGTCCGCCATGGGCCGCCGCGGCCTGGCGCCGGTACTGACGCCGGTCAACGACTTCATCCTGCGCTATCGCTGGCAGGCCTTTCTGCTGCTGGGGCTGATCGCCACCTACCGCATGTCGGACACGGTCATGGGGGTCATGGCCAACGTGTTCTACATCGACCAGGGCTTCACCAAGGACCAGATCGCCGGGGTCAGCAAGATTTTCGGCCTGATCATGACGCTGATCGGCGCCGGCATGGGCGGCCTGCTGATCGTGCGCTTCGGCATCCTGCCGATCCTGTTCATCGGTGGCGCCGCATCCGCCGGCACCAACCTGTTGTTCCTCATGCTGTCCGACATGGGGCCGAACCTGAAGATGCTGATCGTCACCATTTCCCTGGACAACTTCAGCTCGGGGATGGCCACCTCGGCGTTCGTCGCCTACCTGTCGAGCCTGACCAACCTGAAGTTCTCGGCCACCCAGTACGCGCTGCTCAGCTCCATCATGCTGTTGCTGCCGCGCCTGATCGGCGGCTATTCAGGGGTCATGGTGGAAAAATTCGGTTATCACGACTTCTTCCTCATCACTGCGATCCTCGGTGTCCCGACCCTGATCCTGATCGCCCTGCACTGGTTCCAGGAAAGCCATCGCGCCGGCCCGAACGCCGATGAACAAACCTCGGCCAGCAACACCGCCGTCGGCGAAGAATCCTAGCGTTTCCCAGGGGTTGCGGGCTTTTCCAGACCGCTCCAACCCCTGCCGAGCGCAATCCTGTACGCCAGCGGCACGCGCCCGTACAATGCTCCGTCACTTCCAGTCTTAAGCAACCGACAACGGCCTACCATGCGTACCAGTCAATATCTGCTCGCCACACAAAAAGAAACGCCTTCCGACGCGGTCGTGATCAGCCACCAGCTGATGCTGCGCGCCGGCATGATCCGCAAACTGGCTTCCGGCCTGTACACCTGGCTGCCGATGGGCCTGCGGGTGATGCGCAAGGTCGAGGCCATCGTTCGCGAAGAAATGAACGCCGCTGGCGCGCTTGAAGTGTTGATGCCGGGCATCCAGCCGGCCGAGCTGTGGCAGGAGTCCGGACGCTGGGAGCAATATGGCCCCGAACTGCTGCGCCTGAAGGACCGCCACAATCGCGACTTCTGCGCAGGCCCGACCCACGAAGAAGTGATCACCGACCTGGTCCGCAACGAGCTGAGCAGCTACAAGCAGTTGCCGCTGAACCTGTACCAGATCCAGACCAAATTCCGCGATGAGATCCGTCCACGCTTCGGACTGATGCGCGGTCGCGAGTTCATCATGAAGGACGCCTATTCCTTCCACGCCGACCAGGCGTCGTTGCAGGTCACCTATGACCGCATGCACCAGGCCTACTGCAACATCTTCACCCGCCTGGGCCTGAAGTTCCGCCCGGTGGAAGCGGACAACGGCTCCATCGGCGGCGCCGGCTCCCATGAGTTCCACGTCCTGGCCGAGTCCGGCGAAGACGACATCATCTTCAGCAACGGTTCCGACTACGCGGCGAACATCGAGAAAGCCGAGGCCGTGCCTCGCGAAACCTCGCGCCCGGCGCCGACCGAAACCATGCGCCTGGTGGACACTCCTGACGCCAAGACCATCGCCCAGCTGGTGGAACGCTACAACCTGCCGATCGAAAAGACCGTCAAGACCCTGGTGGTGCACGCCGAAGAGCCGGGCAAGCTGATCGCCCTGATCATCCGTGGCGACCACGAGCTCAACGAAATCAAGGCGGCCAAGCAGCCAGGCGTCGCCGACCCGCTGGTCATGGCTTCCGAGGCCGAACTGCGCGCCGCCATCGGCGCTGGCGCCGGCTCCCTGGGCCCGGTGAACCTGCCGCTGCCGATCATCATCGACCGCTCCGTAGCCCTGATGAGCGACTTCGGCGTCGGTGCCAACATCGACGACAAGCATTACTTCGGCGTGAACTGGGAGCGCGACCTGCCGGTTCCAGCCGTGGCCGACCTGCGCAACGTGGTCGCTGGCGACCCAAGCCCGGACGGCAAGGGCGTGTTGGAGATCAAGCGCGGCATCGAAGTCGGGCACATCTTCCAGCTGGGCAGCAAGTACAGCCAGGCGATGAAGTGCGAAGTACTGGGCGAGAACGGCAAGCCGGTCACCTTGGAGATGGGCTGCTACGGTATCGGCGTATCCCGCGTGGTGGCTGCCGCCATCGAACAGAACAACGACGATAAAGGCATCATCTGGAGCGACACGCTGGCTCCCTTCCAGATCGCCCTGGTACCGCTGCGCTATGAAACCGAACAGGTTCGCGAAGCCACCGACGCGCTCTACGAGCAACTCACCGCTGCCGGTTTCGAGGTCCTGCTGGACGATCGCGACAAGAAGACCAGCCCGGGTATCAAGTTCGCCGACATGGAGCTGATCGGCATTCCGCACCGGATCGTCGTCAGTGACCGCGGCCTGGCCGATGGCAACCTGGAATACAAGAGCCGTACCGAAGCCGAGGCGCAAGCGCTGCCGGTGGCCGACGTCCTGTCCTTCCTCCAAGCCCGTATCCGTCGCTGAAACCAGATAGAGAAGTCATGTTCAAGCGAAACACCCTAAGCCTCGGTGGCGCCGCCCTGTGCGGTGCCCTGCTGGTCAGCGGCTGCGCCAACCAGATGTCGCAACGCAGCGAACACGAGGAGCGGGTCGAGCGCAAGCTGCTCGACCACAGCCTGCAGATCGATGTCGGCGAGCCCAAGGTGCTTGAGCTGCCGCAACGACGGGTACGCATCCACGAGCAGAAGACCTTCGAAGTCACCGAGTTCGAGGTTACACGCCACTACGACCGCTATACCCCCTACCAAGCCTGGCGGGAAATCTACGAGATCCCGCTGGGCGCGGTGGCCCTGGTGGCCGGTGTCGGCGCCAATGTGGTCAATGTGTTCGCCCTGGGCAACCTGCCGGACAGCGTCACCAAGGATTGGCTCAGCTACGGTGTCTCGGGGGTCAACCCGTTCATGAACATGCCATCCCATGGCCGTGCCCAGCAGAACCTGGCGGCGATCGACGAGGTCCAGCGCGACAAGCGCGTGGAATATTCGAGCCTGCCCTGGAGCGAACGCCCGGTGCAGGTCAAGGCTGGCAAGCAGACCTACGAGCTGAGCACCGATCGCAACGGCGTGGTGCGCTTGAACCTCCTGGACGACCCGTTCTCCGGGCAGGATCTCAAGCACATCGGCAAGCTGCAGATCAGTGTCGAGGATGCCCAGGACGAGGTGCATTCCGATTCATCCCTGAGCATCAGCCCCGGCCTGCGCAGCAAGCTGGTGGAGGCCCATGCGCTGATCTACGACGACCTCGAGGACGACGAAGTCAGTGAGTGGGTGCACCGGGTCAAGCGCCTGTCGCAACTGGGCCTGGAAGAAGAAGCCAGTGAGCTGGAGCAGAGCCTGATCGAGCTGACACGCAACGATCCGGAACTGCAGAAAGAGTTTCTCAAGGCCCTGACCAAGGACGCCGGACGCCTGGTGGCGGATCCTGGCAGCAACTGATTTGTCCCGACCGGCACCATGGGCTCACGCTCCTGGTGCCCGGCTCGCCTCCCCTCCTCCTACGACTCCCTGAACAACTCCAACTGCTCGTGACCGCCGCGCAGGTCGTGCAGGCGTACGCCTATGCCCAGCAGTCGCACCGGCTTGCCACCACGCTTGAAGGCCTGGCTCAGCAACTGCCGATAACTCTCAAGGTCGCGCCCGGCCCCTGCCTGTTCCAGGGTGGTCTGGGTGAAGTCATGGAATTTCACCTTGACGAACGGCTTGCCCGGTCGGTAGCTGCTGTCGATGCGCGCCATGCGTCCGGCCAGGGCTTCCATCAGCTCCGGCAACTTCTGCAGGCAGCTATCCAGGTCCGGCAGATCGGCATCGTAGGTGTTCTCCACGCTGATGGATTGACGTCGGCTGTCATTCTGCACCGGCCGCTCATCGACTCCCCGCGCCAGGCTCCAGAGGCGCTCGCCGAAACTGCCGAACTCACGTACCAGCGCCAACTTGCTCCAGTCGCGCAATTGCAGGCAGCTGGTTATGCCCAGCCGGCCGAGCTTGTCCGCGGTAACCTTGCCCACTCCATGCAACTTGCTCACCGGCAACTCGGAAACGAAATCCTCGACCTGGCCCGGCGTGATCACGAACAGCCCGTTGGGCTTCTTCCAATCACTGGCGATCTTTGCCAGGAACTTGTTCGGCGCGACGCCGGCCGACACCGTGATGTGCAACTGGTTGGAAACGCGCCGGCGGATGTCCTGGGCGATACGCGTGGCACTGCCGGAGAAGTTCGGGCTGTCGGAGACATCCAGGTAGGCCTCGTCCAGCGACAGCGGCTCGATCAGGTCGGTGTAGTCGCGAAAGATCGTGTGGATCTCCCTGGATGCTTCGCGATAGGCATCCATGCGCGGCTTGACGATGACCAGGTCCGGGCACAACGCCAGCGCATGCCGGGACGACATGGCAGAACGCACCCCGTAGGCACGGGCCTCGTAGTTGCAAGTAGCGATCACCCCTCGCCGCTCGGCGGAGCCACCAACGGCCAGGGGCTTGCGGGCCAATTGCGGATCGTCGCGCATTTCGATGGCAGCGTAGAAACAGTCGCAATCGATATGGATGATTTTGCGCTGCATCATGGGAAGGCAGGGATCATGGAAGACCGCCGGAATGGACAGGCGCCCAGTATCTAACGACACCTGTATATAGCACCAGTACCTTGCATCATCCTGCTGGTTCACGAGAGCCACCCAAGGATTTATCCGCTCAATGGATGGTCCACCCGCAATAGAGCTGAAAGCCCCGTGCCATCTACCTCCAGGCGGTTTTCAAAGCCCGTCGCAAGCGGCTAACCGGTTGAACCGGAAGCAATTTTTTTAAATTAATGATTGACAGTCTCTCAACTCCCTGTAGAATCCCGCCACATCAGACGCGGGATGGAGCAGCCTGGTAGCTCGTCGGGCTCATAACCCGAAGGTCGTCGGTTCAAATCCGGCTCCCGCAACCAGATATAGAAAAAGGCCACTTCCTTGAAGTGGCCTTTTTTGTGCACGTCGCTTATGCCCTCCCCCGGGCATTTCGGGAAAACTCCTTGCGTGGCCATGGGTTAAGCATCGAAGTAGAAAAATCGACGCTTATTTGACCCTGATGGTCATTAACGGTTGACACTCGGTCGTTCACCTGTAGAATGCCGCCCCACAGACGCGGGATGGAGCAGTCTGGTAGCTCGTCGGGCTCATAACCCGAAGGTCGTCGGTTCAAATCCGGCTCCCGCAACCAAATATCAAAAAAGGCTGCTCGAAAGAGTGGCCTTTTTTGTACCTGTAGAAAAATCCTTTCGCAACAAAGACCTGGCAAAGTATTGCGAACCTTTGGCGATGCTTCGATTCTTCAAGATGCAAGCTATGCTCTGTCTCAAGCCTGTCCTTGTGCCACCCACCCCGGGTCGTCGGGCCACGCCGAGACGCGTTAATATTTGAAATTATTTTTCCACAGGGATTGGTAACTTGGCCGGATACCCCCATCCTGTCGCGCACAATCCAAGAGGTGATTGATGCGCGCCAACACGTCTGATTCACAAGACACCGATACCGCTACACAACCCATCACAGTCACTCGTTTGCGCTGGCTGGAACTGCTGAGCAAATACCGCCAACCGCTCGGCCTGGTGGTGACCTTGCTGCTGTTCGCCATTGCCCTGGTCGCCTGCCGCCACCTGCTTAGCGAGCTGGATTTCTACGCCCTGCACGACTCGATCCTGGAAGTACCCAAGCCGGCGCTGCTCGGCGCACTGGGCGCGACCATCGTCGGCTTCATCATCCTGCTCGGCTATGAGTGGTCCGCCAGTCGTTATGCCGGGGTCGATCTTTCCGGGCGCACCCTGGCCCTGGGCGGATTCACCGCTTTCGCCATCGGCAACGCCATCGGCCTGTCGCTGCTCTCCGGGGGCTCGGTGCGCTACCGGCTTTATGCTCGGCATGGCTTGGGGGCCGCCGACGTCGCCCACATGACCCTGTTCGCCAGCCTGTCCCTGGGCTGTGCCCTGCCGCCCCTGGCCGCCCTGGCGACCTTGAGCAACCTGCCCGCCGCCTCGACGGCACTGCGCCTGCCCGAGGGCCTGCTGGCCGCCATCGCCATTGCCGTACTGCTGCTCGGCGCGGTGCTGGCCATGGGGCTTTATCGCCGCCGCCTGCCGGAACAGCCCCTGCGCGATAACCTGCTGGTGCGGATCGGCCGTCGCACCCTGCGCCTGCCCGGCCCCCGCCTGACCTTGCTGCAACTGGTCATCACCGCCCTGGACGTGGCTGCGGCCGCCACCGTGCTGTACCTGCTACTGCCCGAGGCCCCGCCCTTCGGCGCATTCCTGCTGGTCTACCTGCTGGCCCTGGCCGCCGGGGTGCTCAGCCATGTACCGGGTGGCGTCGGGGTGTTCGAGGCGATCCTGCTGGCGGCCTTCGCCGACAAGCTGGGAGCTGCGCCACTGGCGGCGGCCCTGTTGCTGTATCGACTGATCTACGTCGTGCTGCCGATGCTGGCGGCCTGTGTGCTGCTGCTGATCAACGAAGCCCAGCGCCTGTTCCAGACTCGCCAAACGCTGCGCGCGGCATCGGGCCTGGCGGCTCCGGTCCTCGCGGTGCTGGTGTTCCTCTCCGGCGTGGTGCTGCTGTTCTCCGGCGCCACCCCGGAAATCGATACCCGCCTGCAACACATCGGCTTCCTGATTCCCCATCGCCTGGTGGACGCTTCGCACTTCGGCGCCAGCCTGATCGGCGTGCTCTGCCTGCTGCTGGCCCAGGGCCTGCGTCGGCGCCTGTCGGCCGCCTGGATGCTCACCACCATCCTGCTGCTGGTGGGCGCCGTGCTGTCCCTGCTCAAGGGTTTCGACTGGGAAGAAGCCTGCCTGATGACCCTGACCGCCAGCCTGCTGGCCGTCTTCCGTCGCTCGTTCTATCGCCCTAGCCGCCTCACCGAGCTGCCGTTCTCGCCGCTGTACCTGGTGGCCAGCGTCTGTGTGCTCGGAGCGTCGATCTGGCTGTTGCTGTTCGCCTACCAGGACGTGCCCTACAGTCACCAACTGTGGTGGCAGTTCACCCTCGACGCCGATGCTCCACGGGGCCTGCGCTCGCTGCTGGGCGCCGCGGTCCTGCTGCTGGTGGTATCCCTGACCTGGCTGCTGCGCACCGCGCGCCCGGTGATCCACCTGCCCACCGGCGACGAACTGGACAAGGCAGCGAAGATCCTCATGGCCTCCTCACAGCCCGACGGTGGCCTGGCGCTGACCGGTGACAAGGCTTTGCTGTTCCACCCCAACGACGATGCATTCCTGATGTATGCCCGCCGCGGTCGCAGCCTGGTGGCGCTGTATGACCCCATCGGCCCGACCCAGCAACGCGCCGAGATGATCTGGCAGTTCCGCGACCTGTGCGATGTGCACCATGCGCGCCCGGTGTTCTACCAGGTACGGGCGGAGAACCTGCCCTACTACATGGACATCGGCCTGACCGCGATCAAGCTCGGCGAAGAGGCCCGGGTCGATCTCAAGCGCTTCGACCTGGAAGCCAAGGGCAAGGAAATGAAGGACCTGCGCTATACCTGGAACCGAGGTACCCGCGACGGCCTGTCGCTGGAGATCCACGAGCCCGGGCAAGCGCCGATGGACGAACTGAAGGTGATCTCCGATGCCTGGCTGACCGGCAAGAACGTCCGGGAGAAGGGTTTTTCCCTGGGCCGTTTCAGCGACGACTACCTCAAGTACTTCCGTATCGCGATCATTCGTTTTGAAGGACGCCCGGTGGCCTTCGCCAACCTGCTCGAGACCTATAGCCACGACCTGGCCAGCCTCGACCTGATGCGCGCGCATCCGGATGCTCCGAAGCTGACCATGGAGTTCATGATGGTCGGCCTGATCCAGCATTATAAAAATCATGGATATGCCCGCTTCAGCCTGGGGATGGTGCCCCTTTCCGGCCTGCAACCGCGCCGTGGAGCACCGCTGACCCAACGCCTGGGCTCGATGGTGTTCCGTCGCGGCGAGCAGCTCTACAACTTCCAGGGCCTGCGCCGCTTCAAAGACAAGTTCCAGCCCGACTGGGAACCCCGTTACATGGCCGTGCCGGCCGGGCTGGACCCGCTGGTCGCACTGGCCGACACCGCCGCCCTGATCGCGGGCGGCCTGACTGGATTGGTGAAACGCTGATGATTCGACGTACTTGGCGGTACCTGCTGGCCACCCTGGTGGTGCTGGCACTGATCGCAGGTGGTGGCTATTGGTGGTGGAATCGCCCCGCGCCCGAGCCGACCCTGGAGCAATTGCCCCAGGCCGATGGCTCGACCCTGACCCGTGTAACCCCCGGCACCAAGGCCAAGGCCCGCGTGGTGGTCGCCGTACTGCCGGATTCGACCCTGAGCGACAAGCAACTGCTGGCCCTGAGCCGCGGCGGCGCAGCGCAGATTGTCCAGGTGATCCTGCCCAAGGACGACTGCAAGCTGCAGGAACAGGCCCTGCAGAACGCCCTGCCACAGTTGGCCGGGCCCGCGACCCTGGTCAGCGGCATCGGCCCGGGTGCCGCCCTGGCCTGGCGCTGGATCGCCGCGCAAAACGACGACAAGGCCCAGGCGGTATCGGTGGGCTTCACCATCGACCCGGCGCCCGGCTGCACCGACCCGCTGCCCAAGACCATGAGCCATGGCCATTGGCTGGTGGCCTGGAACGACAACCCGGATGACGAAAGCGCCGGCTTCGTACGCGACACCCCCAATGCCACCACCAGCATCAGCGACTACGACGTCCACCTGCCCCAGGTGCTGAACAACGAACTGCGCAAGCTGCTGGTGGGCTCGGACAACGGCGGCCTGAACATTCCCGTGGTGGAAGTCCCGGCCGGCCAGGCCAAGGACACCGTGACCCTGTTCCTCTCGGGCGATGGCGGCTGGCGCGACCTGGACCGCGACGTGGCCGGGGAAATGGCCAAGCTCGGTTATCCGGTGGTGGGTATCGACACCCTGCGCTACTACTGGCAGCACAAGACCCCGGAGCAAAGCGCCACCGACCTCACCGAACTGATGCAGCACTACCGGCAGAAGTGGGGCACCAAGCGTTTCGTCCTGACCGGCTACTCCTTCGGCGCCGACGTTCTGCCGGCCATCTACAACCGCCTGCCGGAAGCCGAGCAGCAGCGGGTCGACGCCATTATCCTGCTGGCCTTCGCCCGCACCGGCAGCTTCGAGATCGAAGTCGAGGGCTGGCTGGGCAACGCTGGCAAGGAAGCCGCCACCGGGCCGGAAATGGCCAAGCTGCCGGCGCCCAAGGTGGTGTGCATCTACGGCGTTGAAGAGGTCAACGAGAGTGGCTGCACCGACAAGACCGCCGTTGGCGAAGCGATGAAACTGCCAGGCGGCCATCACTTCGACGAGAACTACCCGGCTCTGGCCAAGCGCCTGGTGGAGATCATCGAGAAGCGCCAGGCCAAGGATCAGGCAAGCGCTCAGGAATGAGCTGACACTGGCCACAAAAAGCCCCCGTTGCCTCAGGCAGCGGGGGCTTTTTGTTTGGGCGGCCTCAGATCTCGACCTGGGTGCCCAGCTCGATCACCCGGTTCACCGGCAGCTTGAAAAAGCGCAGGTTGCCGTTGGCGTTCTTCAACATGAAGGCGAACAGCACTTCGCGCCAGCGGGCCATGCCCACCAGCTTGGAGGCGATCACCGTCTCGCGGCTGAGGAAGTAGGTGGTGCGCATCGGACTGAAGTCCAGCTCGTCCAGGTGACACAGCTTCAGGGCCTCGGGCACGTCCGGCTCGTCGGTGAAACCAAAGTGCAGGATCACCCGGAAGAAGCCTTCGCCATAGGAATCCACCTCGAACCGGCGCTGGGCCGGCACCCGTGGAATGTCCTCGTAGACCACCGTCAACAACACCACTTGCTCATGCAGCACCTGGTTGTGCAGCAGGTTATGCAACAAGGCATGGGGCACGGCGTCCGGGCGGGCGGTAAGGAACACCGCGGTACCCTGGACCCGATGCGGTGGCTGCACGCGGATGCTGCCGATGAAGATCGGCAATGGCAGGCCGCCTTCGTCCAGGCGGTCCACCAGCAGCTCCTTGCCGCGCTTCCAGGTGGTCATCAGGACGAACAGCACGATCCCCGCCAGTACCGGGAAGGCACCGCCCTGGACGATCTTCGGCACGTTGGCGGCGAAGAACAGCCCATCCACCAAGAGGAAACCCAACAGCACTGGCAAGGCTAGCACCGGCGACCATTTCCACAGCAGCAGCATTACCGCCGACACCAGGATGCTGGTGATCAGCATGGTGCCGGTCACCGCCACGCCATAGGCCGACGCCAGGGCACCGGAGGATTCGAAGCCCAGCACCAGCAGGATCACCCCCACCATCAGCGACCAGTTCACCGCACCGATGTAGATCTGCCCTTGCTCGGCGCTGGAAGTGTGCTGGATGTACATCCGCGGGATGTACCCCAGCTGGATGGCCTGGCGGGTCAGGGAGAAGGCGCCGGATATCACCGCCTGGGAAGCGATCACCGTGGCCAGGGTCGCCAGCCCCACCAGCGGGATCAGCGCCCAGCCCGGTGCCAGCAGGTAGAACGGGTTGCGCGCCGCCTCGGGGTTTTCCAGCAGCAATGCGCCCTGGCCGAAGTAGTTCAGCACCAGCGCCGGCAACACCAGGGCGAACCAGGCCCGGGCGATGGGCTTGCGCCCGAAGTGACCCATGTCGGCATACAGCGCCTCGGCACCGGTCAGGGCCAGTACCACGGCCCCCAGGATCGCCACGCCCATGCCCGGATGGGAGATGAAGAAGCGCACGGCCCATACCGGGTTCAACGCCTGCAACACTTCCGGATGCTGGGCGATGCCATGGATACCCAAGCCCCCAAGGACCAGGAACCAGGCCACCATCACCGGACCGAACAGCTTGCCGATGCGATCGGTGCCGTGCTTCTGGATCAGGAACAGGGCCACCAAGACCACCAGGGCCAATGGCACGACCCAATGCTCCAGGCCACTGAACGCCAGCTCCAGCCCCTCGACCGCCGAGAGCACCGAAATCGCCGGGGTAATCATGCTGTCGCCATAGAACAACGAGGCGCCGATCAGGCCAAGGATCACCAGCACCGAGCGCAAGCGCGGATAGGGCGCCGATGCCCGACGGGCCAGCGCCGTCAGGGCCATGATCCCGCCCTCGCCCTGGTTGTCGGCACGCAGGATGAACAACACGTACTTGATCGAGACGACCCAGACCAGCGACCAGAAGATCAGCGCCAGGATGCCGAACACACCATCGTGGTTGACCTGGACGCCATAACTGCCGGAAAAGACTTCTTTGAGGGTATAGAGCGGGCTGGTACCGATGTCGCCATAAACCACCCCTACCGCGGCGACCAGCATGCTCAACGGCCGCGCGGCCGAATGCTCGGCGTCCGCCGCCTGACTACTTGCCTGACCCATCCAATACTCCTGATTCCAGACCCGGCTTCTTAGAATGAAACGCTATGCTTTGGTATTGCAGCATGTGCGGCTTTACTTGTTGTTACAGACGTTTGATTGACTGAAAGAATTCGCCTATGTGCAACGGCGCGAAGCATAGCGCAGCACTCGTCGTATTTCCCTGCATAAAGCTGGTCAAGTGCGCTGCTCATCGCTAGAATTGCGCACTTTTTGATCAGAGGCGCCCCAAACGCCCGTTCACCGCCAGCGCATCCATGCAGATCGCCGAGCGGCCAGACACCTATACCGAGGTTAGACATGTCCACCCCTACCGCGCCAGCCAACCCCAAGGTCGGCTTCGTTTCCCTGGGTTGCCCCAAGGCTCTGGTCGATTCCGAGCGCATCCTCACTCAACTGCGCATGGAAGGCTATGACGTGGTATCCACCTACCAGGATGCCGATGTCGTGGTGGTCAATACTTGCGGCTTCATCGACTCGGCCAAGGCCGAATCCCTGGAAGTGATCGGCGAAGCCATCAAGGAGAACGGCAAGGTCATCGTGACCGGCTGCATGGGCGTGGAAGAAGGCAACATCCGCGAGGTGCACCCCAGCGTGCTGGCCGTAACCGGACCGCAGCAGTACGAGCAAGTGGTCAGCGCCGTGCATGAAGTGGTACCGCCCAAGCAGGACCACAACCCGCTGATCGACCTGGTGCCGCCGCAAGGCATCAAGCTGACCCCACGGCACTACGCCTACCTGAAGATTTCCGAAGGCTGCAACCACAGCTGCAGCTTCTGCATCATCCCGTCGATGCGCGGCAAGCTGGTCAGCCGCCCGGTGGGCGACGTGCTCGACGAAGCCCAGCGCCTGGTCAAGTCCGGGGTCAAGGAGTTGCTGGTGATCTCCCAGGACACCAGCGCCTACGGCGTCGACGTCAAGTACCGCACCGGCTTCTGGAACGGCGCGCCGGTCAAGACGCGCATGACCGAGCTTTGCGAAGCCCTGAGCACCCTGGGCGTCTGGGTCCGGCTGCACTATGTCTATCCATACCCGCACGTCGACGAGCTGATCCCGCTGATGGCCGCCGGCAAGATCCTGCCGTACCTGGACATCCCGTTCCAGCACGCCAGCCCGAAAGTGCTCAAGGCCATGAAGCGCCCGGCCTTCGAGGACAAGACCCTGGCCCGGATCAAGGCCTGGCGCCAGGTCTGCCCCGAGCTGATCATCCGCTCCACCTTCATCGTCGGTTTCCCCGGCGAAACCGAGGAAGACTTCCAGTACCTGCTGGACTGGCTGACCGAAGCC
Source organism: Pseudomonas sp. KCJK8993 (assembly GCF_046230915.1). Lineage (NCBI taxonomy): Bacteria > Pseudomonadati > Pseudomonadota > Gammaproteobacteria > Pseudomonadales > Pseudomonadaceae > Pseudomonas > Pseudomonas sp. KCJK8993. The sequence goes on along the minus strand of NZ_JBJJLO010000001.1, from coordinate 144,441 downwards.
CAGCTGGACCGCGTCGGCTGCTTCCAGTACTCGCCGGTGGAAGGCGCCCCGGCCAACGACCTGGACCTGGAAGTGGTGCCCGATGACGTCAAGCAGGATCGCTGGGAGCGCTTCATGGCGCACCAGCAGGAAATCAGCTCGGCACGCCTGCAACAGCGCGTCGGCAAGGAAATCGAAGTACTGATCGACGAAGTCGACGAGCAAGGCGCCGTGGGCCGCTGCTTCTTCGATGCTCCGGAAATCGACGGCAACGTCTTCATCGACAATGCCAGCTACCTGAAGCCGGGCGACAAGGTCCGCTGCCGGGTGACCGACGCCGACGAGTACGATCTCTGGGCCGAGATCCTATAAGGCATAAAAAACCGCCAAGCCCCGCTCTCGCGACGAGATGCGGGGCTTTTTTAGGTCTATCGTTTGCTCTGGAATGCGCTTCAACCTCGGCCCAAGGAGCAGGCGGCATGCGCCAACATCCAGTCATCCATACCCCGAAATTCAGCGACTACCCGGAACTGACCCAGGTCTGGGAAGCCTCGGTGCGCGCCACCCACGACTTTCTCCCGGATAGCTATATCGAGCTGTTGAGGAACCTGGTGCTGACCCGCTACCTGGATGCGGTGATGCTGATCTGTACCCGCGACCAGCGCCAGCGCATCAGTGGTTTCGCCGGGGTCGCGGCGGGCAAGGTGGAAATGCTGTTCATTCATCCGGACCACCGCGGCCAGGGGCTGGGCCGGCAGTTGCTGCACTACGCCGTGGAACACCTGAACGCCATCCAGCTGGACGTCAACGAACAGAACCCCCAGGCCCTGGGGTTCTACTTCAAACAGGGTTTCGAGATCGTCGGTCGCTCGGAACAGGATGGCATGGGCCAGCCCTACCCTTTGCTGCACATGCGCCTGAAACAGCCGCAGGCGCAGGCGCGAAGCGGCTAATGGCCACAGCCGGTGAATGGACCCGCATTAACCGGCGCTGGGCAGGTACAATAGCTGCCCTCTTTTGCAACGGCCCCTGTCATGACCGACCCGATTCGTCTTTCCAAACGCCTCATCGAGCTGGTTGGCTGCTCCCGCCGGGAGGCCGAGCTGTTCATCGAAGGCGGCTGGGTCACCGTGGATGGCGAAGTCATCGACGAGCCACAGTTCAAGGTCGGCGCCCAGAAGGTGGTCCTCGACCCCGAGGCCAAGGCCACCGCTCCGGAGCCTGTGACCATCCTGCTCAATGTGCCCGCCGGCCAGGACCTGGAAAGCGCCCGGCTGTCGATCAGCGCCGCCAGCCTGTCGGATGAGCATCGCTTCGGCAAACGCCCCCTGCGCGGGCATTTTGCCCGCCTCAATGCCTGCGACGACCTGCAACCCGGCGCCAGCGGCCTGTTGGTGTTCACCCAGGACTGGCGGGTTCAGCGCAAGCTCAGTGCCGATGCCTCCAGAATCGAACAGGAATACCTGGTCGAGGTTTCCGGGCAGATGATCGAGCACGGCTTCAATCGCCTGAACCACGGCGTGACCTACAAGGGCCGCGAGCTGCCGCCGGTGAAGGCCAGCTGGCAGAGCGAGAACCGCCTGCGCTTCGCCCTGAAGAATCCGCAACCCGGGGTGATCGCGCTGTTCTGCCAGGCCGTAGGCCTGCAGGTCATCGCCATCCGCCGGATCCGCATCGGCGGCGTATCGATCGGCAAGGTGCCGCTGGGCCAGTGGCGCTACCTGTCGGCCAAAGAGAAATTCTGAATTCCCCAGCCCCTGCCCTCGTTCGGTACAGGTGCACAGACCAGGACCCTCAACATGATCCACAACGACGTACTGCGCAGCGTGCGCTACATGCTCGACATCAGCGACCAGAAGATGGTCGATATCATCAAGCTCACCGGTTTCAGCGTCAGCCTGGAAGAAGTCGTCAGCTACCTGAAGAAGGACGAGGAAGAGGGCTTCATGCGCTGCCCGGACCAGACCATGGCGTACTTCCTCGATGGCCTGGTGATCTTCAAGCGCGGCAAGGATGACAGCCGCCCGCCGCTGCCGATCGAACTGCCGGTGACCAACAACATCATCCTGAAGAAATTGCGCGTGGCCTTCGAGCTCAAGGAGGACGACATGCATGCCGTGCTCAAGGCGGCCAACTTCCCGGTGTCCAAGCCGGAGTTGAGCGCCCTGTTCCGCAAGTTCGGACACAACAACTACCGGCCTTGCGGTGACCAGTTGCTGCGCAACTTCCTCAAGGGCCTGACCCTGCGCGTGCGCGGCTAAGTCAGGCGACCATGACCTACAGCGTCTCCCCCATCGGCTTCGTGCGTTCCTGTTTCAAGGAGAAGTTCGCCATCCCGCGCCAGCCGCAACTGGCACCCGCCGCCCGCGGTGTGCTGGAGCTGGTGCCGCCTTTCGACCAGGGCGACGCAATCCAGGGGCTGGAGCAGGTCAGCCATGTCTGGCTGCTGTTCCTCTTCCACCAGGCCCTGGAGGACAAGCCACGACTCAAGGTGCGTCCGCCACGCCTGGGAGGCAACAAGTCCATGGGCGTCTTCGCCACCCGGGCCACCCACAGGCCCAACGGCATCGGCCAGTCGGTGGTCAAGCTGGACCGGGTCGAGGCGGATCGCCTGTGGATTTCCGGCATCGACCTGCTCGATGGCACGCCCATCCTCGACATCAAGCCCTACGTGCCCTATGCCGACATCGTCAACGGGGCCAGCAATGAAATCGCCAGCACCGCGCCACTGCTCATTCCGGTGCAATGGCAACCCCAGGCCCTGGAACAAGCACGGCTGCACGCCTTGCGCCTGCAGGAGCCATTGCTGGAACTGATCGAGCAGTGCCTGGCCCAGGACCCTCGTCCGGCCTATCAGGCGCCCAGCCCGGAACGCGAGTACGGTGCCCAGTTCTGGGACCTGGACGTGCGCTGGCATTACCCCGAGCCCGGACTGATCCGGGTATTGGCAGTGGTGCCGGCCAACTGATCCTGCGCAAACAAAAAAGCCCGCGCTGCCTTCTCAGGCAACGCGGGCTTTTTGCAGGATGCGAGACGCTTATTTCTCGACGAAGGCGCGCTCGATCAGGTAGTCACCCGGCTCGCGCATGCGCGGCGACACGGTCAGGCCGAAGCTGTTGAGCACTTCACTGGTTTCTTCCAGCATGCTCGGGCTACCGCACAGCATGGCGCGGTCGTCCTGAGGGTTGATCGGCGGCAGGCCGATGTCGCGGAACAGCTTGCCGCTGCGCATCAGGTCGGTCAGGCGGCCTTCGTTCTCGAACGGTTCGCGAGTCACGGTGGGGTAGTAGATCAGCTTCTCGCGCAGGGCCTCGCCGAAGAACTCGTTCTGCGGCAGGTGCTCGGTGATGAACTCGCGGTAAGCGACTTCATTGACGTAGCGTACGCCGTGGCACAGGATCACTTTTTCGAAACGCTCGTAGGTTTCCGGATCCTGGATCACGCTCATGAACGGTGCCAGGCCGGTACCGGTGCTGAGCAGATAGAGGTGCTTGCCAGGCTTCAGGTCGTCCAGTACCAGGGTTCCGGTTGGTTTCTTGCTGATGATGATCTCGTCGCCTTCCTTCAGGTGCTGCAGCTGGGAGGTCAGCGGACCGTCGGGAACCTTGATGCTGAAGAATTCGAGATGCTCTTCCCAGTTCGGGCTGGCAATGGAGTAAGCACGCATAAGCGGACGGCCGTTGGGCTGTTGCAGGCCGATCATCACGAACTGACCGTTCTCGAAGCGCAGGCCCGGATCGCGGGTGCACTTGAAGCTGAACAGAGTGTCGTTCCAGTGATGAACACTGAGGACACGCTCGTGGTTCATGTTGCTCATGTACAGGGACTCCTAGAAATTGCCTGCGCCGACCATGAGCGCAATTGCACAGCATTCTAATGGCAGCGACAATATCTGTTAACTGGATTATTAAGATAAGGGTTATCGGTTATATAGATATGCGATTCACTCTCCGTCAACTCCAGGTTTTCGTCGCCGTCGCCCAGCAAGAGAGCGTCTCCCGGGCCGCCGGACTCCTTGCCCTGTCGCAATCGGCAGCGAGTACCTCGATCACCGAACTCGAGCGCCAGTCCAGCTGCCAGTTATTCGATCGGGCCGGCAAACGCCTGAGTCTCAACGCCCTGGGCAAGCAATTGCTGCCTCAAGCCGTGGCACTGCTGGACCAGGCCAAGGAAATCGAAGACCTGCTCAATGGCAAGTCAGGTTTCGGCTCGCTGTCGGTGGGCGCGACCCTGACCATCGGCAATTACCTGGCGACCTTGCTGATCGGCAGCTTCATGCAGGTGCACCCCGAAAGCCAGGTCAAGCTCCATGTGCAAAACACTGCGCACATCGTGCAACAGGTCGCCCACTACGAAATTGATCTGGGTCTAATCGAGGGCGACTGCAATCACCCGGACATCGAAGTGCAAAGCTGGGTCGAGGACGAGCTGGTGGTGTTCTGCGCACCGCAACATCCGCTGGCCAAACGTGGCCATGCCACCATGGAGGAATTGACTCGCGAAGCCTGGATCCTTCGCGAACAGGGTTCGGGAACACGGTTGACCTTCGACCAGGCCATGCGTCACCACCGTAGTGCGTTGAATATTCGCCTGGAGCTCGAACACACCGAGGCCATCAAGCGCGCCGTGGAGTCGGGATTGGGGATTGGCTGTATTTCCCGGCTGGCGCTGCGCGATGCGTTTCGTCGCGGCAGCCTGGTACCGGTGGAGACACCGGGCCTGGACCTGGCCAGGCAGTTCTATTTCATCTGGCACAAGCAGAAATACCAGACTTCGGCCATGCGTGAGTTCCTGGAACTGTGCCGTTCGTTCACGGCAGGCGTGCGACGCAGCGACGAGATAGTGCTGCCAAGCATTCCCTAGATCAGGATCACCGTCCAGACGATGGTGATCATGCTCAGGGCGACGAACTGCGCGGCGCTGCCCATATCCTTGGCGTTCTTCGACAACGGATGGCGATCCAGGGAAATCCGGTCGATGGCCGCCTCCACCGCCGAGTTGAGCAGCTCGACGATCAGCGCCAGCAGGCACACGGCGATCAACAACGCCCGCTCGACCCGGCTGACGTTGAGCAAGAAGCTCAGGGGGACGAGGATCACATTGAGCAGTACCAGCTGCCGAAAGGCCGCCTCGCCTGTGAAAGCCGCGCGCAAGCCGTCGAAGGAATAGCCTGCGGCATTGAGGATACGTTTAAGACCGGTTTGACCTTTGAAAGGCGACATAAGCAGAGCAACTGAAAAGAAGGAGTGAGGAAACTAGTTCAACAAAAGTCAAAAAAGCGTGAACGAACCGCCGATCAATGACCGGAAATTGACTCAAGTTGTTGCAAGAGCAGCGCCGCCTGAGTCCGGGTACGAACGCCCAGTTTGCGGAAGATCGCGGTCACATGGGCCTTGATCGTCGCCTCCGACACATTCAGCTCATAAGCGATCTGCTTGTTCAGCAAGCCTTCGCACACCATGGTCAGAACCCGGAACTGCTGGGGTGTCAGGCTCGCCAGGCCTTCGCTGGCCGCCTTGGCCTCTTCCGAGACACTGACTTCTTCGAAGGCTTGCGGCGGCCACCAGACATCACCATCCAGCACGCTGCGCACGGCTTGCTGGATAACCTCCAGGGAGCTGGACTTGGGAATGAAGCCACTGGCACCGAACTCGCGGGAGCGGACCATGACGGATGCTTCTTCCTGGGCCGAGACCATCACAACCGGAATCTGCGGGTACTGGCCTCGCAGTAGCACCAGTCCGGAAAAGCCATAGGCGCCGGGCATGTTCAGGTCCAGGAGGACCAGGTCCCAATCGGCTTTTTCGGTAAGGCGGGTTTCCAGTTCGGCGATGCTCGCCACTTCAACCAGGCGCACGTCGGAACCCAGGCCCAAGGTAACGGCCTGGTGCAGCGCACTGCGAAAAAGCGGGTGGTCATCGGCAATCAGGATGTCGTATGTGGCCATTTTTCAGATGATCCTGTTTTCATGGCAGGACTGATGCATTCAATCCTCACCAAAGCACGGGGCTCGCCAGAATGCGGCACCCAAAGAGCACGAACGCCGCGAAAAGCCTGAGTAAAACGGCGGTTCAAACAGCGCTGGCGCCCTAACCGGCGCCAAGCATGCCCAGCGAAGCCGGGGTGGTCAAGTTCGAAGCTTTGCGGCATCTTGGCCAGCTAACTAATAAGAGAGCCATCATGCGCAGCCAAGCCTTGCGTGCCGACGCCCTGATGCTGGTCACCGCAGTGATCTGGGGCTCGGCCTTTGTCGCACAAACCTCCGGCATGAATCACATCGGCCCCTTCCTTTATTCCGGCCTGCGTTTTGCCCTTGGATCGCTATGCCTGCTACCCCTGGTGCTGCGCCGCCCGCCCCACGACCGACCGCCCGAACCCATGCTCACCCGAGGCCTGCTGCTGGGGGGCGTGCTCATGGGCCTGGCGCTCGCCCTGGGGATCAACCTGCAACAAGTCGGGCTGATGTTCACCAGCGTCACCAATGCCGGATTCATCACTGGCCTGTATGTCATTGTAGTGCCGCTGCTGGGCTTGCTGATCGGCCAGCGGACCGGGCTGGGTACCTGGCTTGGCGCGGTACTGGCCGTGCTGGGCATGTTCCTGTTGAGTGTCGGCGACAATTTCCATGTCGCGCCGGGCGACTGGCTGCAACTGATCGGCGCTTTCGTCTGGGGCGGACATGTGATCCTGGTGGGTCTCTTTGCCAGTCGTCACGATCCGATTCGCCTGGCCTTCCTGCAGTTCGCCACCTGCTCGGTGGCGAGCCTGGTCCTTGCGTTGTGCCTGGAGCCAATCCATTGGCCTGCCATAATCAGCGCCGGGCCAGCCATTCTTTATGGTGGAGTGGTTGCCGTCGGCATCGGCTATACCTTACAGGTGATCGCACAGAAAGACGCCATTGCCTCCCATGCAGCCATCATCTTGTCCCTGGAAGCGGTATTCGCAGCCATTGCCGGAGCCTGGCTGCTGGATGAATCACTGCAAATGCGCGGCTACATCGGCTGCGCCCTGATGCTCACGGGAATGCTGGTGGCGCAACTCTGGCCTCTGGTCCCAAAAATAAACGCCGGGACTACACAAAAGGCTTGAGCCGGGCATGGACCTCGTCGTCCGGATCGATCGCCTTCTGGAATTTCGCCGACAGGTAGTGGGTGCTGAACACATCGAGATAGGCATCCAGTACCTGGCTGACCTGCTCGTCGCCGGCCAGCTCCAGGCATAACGCCGCCACCTCCGCCGTACAAAAGTGATCGTCGCGCTTGGAGCGGCGCAGCTTGTAACGTGAAAGCCGCTCGGACGAAAGGCTCAGCACCGGCAGATGCTCCAGGTACGGGCTCTTGCGGAACATCTTGCGAGCTTCGCTCCAGGTGGCGTCCAGCAGGATGAACAGGGGACGCTTGCCCTCCTGGCGCCGGACCTCGGTAACCACCCGCTGCGGCGCCACGAACTCCCCCGGAAACACGATATACGGCTGCCATTGCGGATCGGCCAGAAGCGCCAGCAACTGTGGATCCACCTCGGTGCGCGACCAGTGAAACGCCGAAGTGTCGGCAACCACGTCGGCGATCAGCCAGCCGGTATTGCTCGGTTTGAGCGGCTCGACATCGTGCATCACCAGGCACATGGCTGAGTCGGCCGTGACCTTGGGTCGCCAGGCACACAGGCAATGGCTGGGGATCACCCGGCAACGCGGGCAGCGTTCAGCCCGGGAACCACGGGCGACAAAGGGCTTGAGCACGCGAGCCATACGCTGGTCGCGTAGACGGGAAACCGCATGGCTCATCGCTGGCCACACCGGCAAGAGGTGGGAATCGACACAAAAATGACTCGAAGAGGAAAAGTCGCGCAAGTTTATCAGAGCTATCTATCCAAACCTGTACCGCCTTCCCGACTCTGCACCTATAATCCGACGCCACTGAACGCACAGTCGAGTGACGGGTCGAAACATCAGTCACTGCACCAGGAGAGTTTCATGTTGCGCTTTACCATTCCTACCGTCGCCCTTCTGCTGGCCCTGCCCCTGGGTGCCCAGGCGGCGTCGCTGCAAGAATTCGAACTGAGCAAGATGCTGGAGAAGGTCGCAGCGGAAAGCAACATCGGCACTCCCCGGGAAATCAACGAAAACATCCTTGACCAGGGGTACACCGTCGACGGCAAGGAGTTGATCAACCACTTGAGCGTCCAGGCTGCCCACGCCGCGCAAATGCGCGCCAACCCCAAGGCCGTCTACCTGCAACTGGGAGCCAGCGTCTGCCGCAACCCTAATTATCGCAAACTGATGGCCAAGGGCGCGGTCATGCGTTACGAGTTCACCGAGAACCGGACCAATCGCCCGGTGGCCTCCGCGCGCTTCCAGGAATCGGACTGCCCATCACAAGGCGCCCCAAAGAAGAAATGATCAATCGTGGGCTGCGCGCCGCTGCTGATCGTCGGCGCGCAACTCCGCCACCAGAGCCTGCAAATAAGGCGAAGGCCGTTCCTCTCCCGCCAAACGACGGCGACACTCCTCCTCCAGGCTCAATCGATGGGCTGCCGCGGCTTCCTGTAATACTTGGTAGAGCTGCGGATCGATATCCAGCGTGACCGTGGTCATCCATTGCCTCCATGCGCCTGGCCGATGCCGACAAAAACCATGCAAACCTCGCCCCGGACTCACTTCCAGATCATGCGCTACCACTTAGTAAATCAGAGCCTGCAAGCGCTGCCGCTTCTTCTGATAAGCGGCGCGCACAGCTGAAAAATCAGCAAGAAGCAGTTGCCAGCCAAGACTTCATGGGCACATGATCGAACCATGTTAAGAGATTCCCGATGATTGCCCACGGCGGTTCAGGAGGCCGTCAACCGCGTCTTGCAGTGCACGTTTTTCTCATATAAAGGAAAGCAGGACCTCTGAGGGCGAGCCGGCTACGCCCCACAATCGCCAGTCGTGACCGGATCGAAGAACTGCCCAGGCCGCCAGCCTGGCAGACGGCGACACAGGCAGTGTCGTGGCGCGCTGGTACATGCCGGGCGTGCATCAGGTTCTGTGCAGAAGGAGAAGCTGAATGCCCTACCAAACGAATGAGCTGCTGGCCCGCCACTTTCAAAGCAATGGCATCGACTTCACGAGCCAGGTCGAAAAGCAACTTACCCTGATTGCCCCCAACAGCCCGAACATCCCTCTTTATCGCGATATGGTCCTTACCGTCCTGCGCATGGCCGAAGAGGACCTCAACCGCTGGAACGCCAAGATCACCTTGCAGGCCCTACGGGAACTGGAGCACGCCTTCAGGGTGCTCGAGCAATTCAAGGGCCGGCGCAAGGTAACGGTGTTCGGCTCGGCCCGTACGCCCAGCGAACATCCGCTGTATGCCATGGCCAGGGAACTGGGGGCGGCCCTGGCTCGCTCTGACCTGATGGTCATCACCGGAGCCGGCGGCGGCATCATGGCCGCGGCCCACGATGGTGCCGGATTGGAACACAGCCTGGGCTTCAACATCACCCTACCCTTCGAACAGCACGCCAACCCAACCGTTGGCGGTACCGAAAACCTGCTGTCATTCCACTTCTTCTTCACCCGCAAGCTGTTCTTCGTCAAGGAAGCCGACGCCCTGGTGCTGTGCCCCGGCGGCTTCGGCACTCTCGATGAAGCCCTCGAAGTGCTGACCCTGATCCAGACCGGCAAGAGCCCGCTGGTACCCGTGGTGTTGCTGGACACTCCCGGAGGGCAGTTCTGGCAAGGCGCCCTGGATTTCATCCAGAACCAGCTGGAAGCCAATCGCTACATCCTGCCCAGTGACATGAAGCTGATGCGCCTGGTGCACAGCACCGAAGAAGCGGTACAGGAAATCCAGCAGTTCTATGCCAACTTCCACTCCAGTCGCTGGCTCAAGCAGCAGTTCGTCATCCGCATGAACCACAACCTCAATGAGCAGGCACTGCAGAGGATCCACAAGGAGTTCGCCGACCTGTGCCTGAGCGGCCAGTTCCACCAGCATGCCTACAGCGCCGAAGAGCAGGACGACGTGCAATTCAGCCATCTGGCGCGGCTGTCGTTCGCTTTCAATGCCCGTGACAATGGCCGCCTGCGCGAGCTTATCGACTTCATCAACCGGCCGGAAAACTGGTCCAGGCAACAAGCCAAGGCCGCACCGCGAGAAAGGGAAACCAGCAAGGCCAACTGATCGACACCCTCGCCCGCTGCTTCATGCGGCGGGCAAGCTCTCAATCATCCAGGCCGCGACGGCTCAACACGCGATTGATCATTTCCATGGGGTATCCACGGTATGCCAGGAAACGTCCTTGGCGGGCACGCTCCCGGGCATCGGCTGGTAGCTGCCCGGCGAACTTGCGCTGCCAGACATCCCGTAGTTGCTCCTGCCAGTCGATTCCGCACTCACGCAAGGCAAGTTCGATATCACTGCGTTGCAAACCACGCTGGCCAAGCTCTTCACGGATGCGCATAGGCCCGTAGCCCGAGCGGGCACGGTAGGAAATGAAGCTTTCGAGATAGCGGGATTCGGACAACAAACCCTCTTCCGTCAAGCGGTCGAGAGCAGTGTCGATCATTTCAGGAGAGGCGCCGCGCTGACGCAACTTGCGCGTCAGCTCGACTCGACCATGCTCGCGTCGCGCGAGCAGGTCCATTGCAGCTCGCCGCACCGCGACGAGGGTATCGAGTACGGCGATCATGGGGCCAATCAGAAGTCAGCGTCGGCCATGTCGTCTTCGGTCTCTTTGACCGGGTTGGACTTGAGGTCCGGCGAACCGCTCAACAGCTTGTCGCGGATCTGCTTCTCCAACGCGTTGCCGATTTCCGGGTTGTCCTGCAGGAACTTGGCCGAGTTGGCCTTGCCCTGGCCGATCTTGTTGCCCTGGTAGCTGTACCAGGCACCGGATTTCTCCAGGAAGCCATGCAGCACGCCCAGGTCGATGATCTCGCCGTTGAGGTAGATGCCCTTGCCGTAGAGGATCTGGAACTCGGCCTGGCGGAAAGGGGGAGCCACCTTGTTCTTGACGATCTTGACCCGAGTCTCGCTGCCCACCACCTCGTCGCCTTCCTTCACCGCGCCGGTACGGCGGATGTCGAGACGAACGGAAGCGTAGAACTTCAGGGCGTTACCACCGGTGGTGGTTTCCGGGCTACCGAACATCACGCCGATCTTCATACGGATCTGGTTGATGAAGATAACCAGGCAGTTGGCGTTCTTGATGTTACCGGTGATCTTGCGCAGCGCCTGGGACATCAGGCGGGCTTGCAAGCCCACGTGCATGTCGCCCATCTCGCCTTCGATCTCGGCCTTGGGTACCAGGGCCGCCACGGAGTCGACGATGATCACGTCAACCGCATTGGAACGCACCAGCATGTCGGTGATTTCCAGGGCCTGCTCGCCGGTATCCGGCTGGGAAACCAGCAGGTCGTCGACATTGACGCCCAGCTTGCCAGCGTATTCCGGGTCCAGGGCGTGCTCGGCGTCGACGAACGCGCAGGTAGCGCCGGCTTTCTGTGCCTGGGCGATGACCGACAGGGTCAGGGTAGTTTTACCGGACGACTCAGGACCGTAGATTTCAACGATACGGCCTTTCGGCAGGCCGCCAATGCCCAGAGCGATGTCCAGACCCAGAGAGCCAGTGGAAATGGCCGGGATCGCCTGGCGGTCATGATCGCCCATACGCATTACGGCACCCTTGCCGAATTGACGTTCGATCTGACCCAGGGCCGCAGCCAAGGCTTTCTTCTTGTTGTCGTCCATTAAAGTCCTCACGTAATCAATAAGGCCTGACGGCCAACACCTGTATAAGTAGCCAGTATTATTCCACAGCGTTCGCAGATCGCCTACCCCTGATTTGCGATTTCTGCCGCCGCATGTTGCAGCAGCCCCTCTAGGGCGGCCTTCACCGTTTGTCGGCGGACTTCATCGCGGTTGCCGGGGAAGTGCCGGCACTCGCTCACCTGTCGCTCGCCCACGCCCCAGGCCAGCCATACGGTGCCCACCGGCTTTTGCGGCGAGCCGCCATCCGGTCCGGCGATGCCACTGACCGCCACGGCGAAACGCGCATGACTGCGAGCCTGGGCGCCACGGACCATGGCCTCCACCACTTCGCGGCTGACGGCTCCCACCGACTCGAAAAGCCCCGTGGGCACCCCCAATTGCTCGGTCTTCTGGCGATTGGAATAGGTCACGTAGCCAGCCTCGAACCAGGCCGAGCTGCCCGGTACCCGGGTGATGGCCTCGGCGATCCCGCCGCCCGTGCAAGACTCCGCCGTACTGACGTGGGCATTGAGAACCTGCAGGCGACGGCCAAGTTCCGCGGCAAGCTGGGTGATTTCTTTCACATTGATCTCCTGATGAGGCGGGCATGTGCCTAACCTACACCAGGCCCCATGGCTTGCAAGTGACACGCCGTCCCAGGGCCCTCAACCCTCGTGAGGCCAGGGCCCTGGGGCAGATCAACCCAGGAAGTCCCAGGTTAGGGCAATGCCAGCGGGTCGTGGGGTGCTGGCAGGCACCGAAGTACCCAGCCACAGCCCTTTACCCGCAGGAACGAACAATGGATAGGGCAACACGACTTCCGAATGCGACCCGGCGGCGCTGTTGCCATTGCCCGAGAAAATGATGGGCACGGTCCTGTCGCCGGGCATTGTCGGCGCCACCTGGCCACAGTAGAGGTCGACAGCGCCGTTGGATGGCGCGATGTACCCCGTGCGAAGGGTGACGCCATGGGTATTCTTGGCCGGATCCACGATGGTGGTGATGCCGGCCGGAATCGGATAGATCGATACGAAGTGGTTACCCACTGGAACTGCTTCCATTTTTTCACCTTGAAGTCGATTGTCCTGCGCAGGATTGCGCAAGAAGCGTCGCTCGAGGGCGATGAGGGGAGCTCCAGGCTCTCTGGCTCGTGCGCGATGCAGGGCATTGCGTGTCCCATGAAGACTCCGTATCCATGCCGCTCGAAGGCAATCGCACGAAGTTCCCAAGCTTCACGCAATGCTGCCTGCCACAGCACCTACACCGCGTTCAGCGCCACTTTCAACGACGCCAGGGTATTGGTGACCTGGTAGTTGTTGGTGTCCGAGCCCTGGTAGATCACCCGGTAGTTGCCCTGGTCGATCACCTTGGAAACGCTGCCTACGGAAACCAGCGCCGCCTGACCGTTCACCGCGGTCACCGAAATGTATTTCTCAGCCATTTTTGTTTCTCCTTACTATTTGAATGTCTCCCCGGACACCCTTGTCCGGGAAGTTTTTTGCACCCGGCCAACCACCCGGCAGATCTCTGCCCTGCCGACCGTTTACGGTGCAAAAGAGCTAGCTACTCCCCTGCCGACGGGCCTTGGGAAACAGCATTCGTCACCACCCTGGCGCGGCCGCACCAAGGCGCATGATGATGAGAGAAGGCTCAACCGGGCTCGAACGCCCCCTGTTCCGTGGTGGCCGCCGTCCCCATGCCAGGCGCTCGCCCGAGGTTCAAGCCCTTCACATGATTCAAGGTGCCGCAACGCGAGCACTTGATCTGGAGCTCCGTGAACTCGCCCACCCGGGCGAGCAGTCGTTTACAACTACCGCACCTGCATTCTTTGAGCATCTTGCAATTCCTTCGATTTCAACCGCCCAGCCCACAAGAGCCGGGCTGCGAGCCACCCCGCCACCTAGGCGCCCAGGCAACTGGCGCTGACCAGGCAGCGATAGCTCTGTTCACGGCTGCCGCTGGCCGTCACCTTGTCGATCGACCAGCGCCCCTGCATGAACCCCGGCCAGCTTGAATCCAGCAACAGCAAGCCTTCGGCCGCCAGGGCGGGATTGCCCGGGCAATCGATGTTGACCTTGCGCGCCGCCCGCTCCAGCTTGCGTATCTCGCCTTCCGCCGCTGCCCGTGCCTCGACCTCGCTCTGATACCGCTGGCGCAAGGTCTTGAACGGCTTGAGTCCCAGGCTCACCCGCCGCTCCTGGCCCGCCGCACCATCCCACCAGGCGGTGATGCAACCGCCGTACTTCATCCGTGCCGTCTCGTCGAGCGAGGCAGTGATGAAGGCCCGGTCCCCCGGGCGATTGTCACGGGTCACGCTCAGCGTCACATCTTCCAGCGGCTTGCCCGAGAGGGACTTGACCTGGCCGCTGCGGGCCAGCACATAAAGGCCGTTGATCGGCTTGGTGACCGCGTCGTAGCGCCGGGCCAGGCGCGTCAGGAAGCCCATGTCGGTTTCGTTGGACTGGTCGATGTGCTCGATGACCTTGCCTTCGAGCTCCGCAGCCACCCTGGGTGAAAAACCATGGCGGCTGACCAGTTGGCGAAACAGCGCGCCGAGGGTCGTGGGTCCATGGCTGGCACTGCGACGCTGGCGGAAACCACTCTCATCGGCCGCGCCGAAGGGCGCGGCGGTGGCCACCAGCTTCAAGCGCATGGGAAACAGCAACGGGGTGCGCTGGTTCACCACGAACAAGCCCTTGTCCACCAACCCGGTTTCCCGATAGCCGACCCGCAAGCCGATCTTCCCGCCCAGGCTCGGCAGGCCCTCCAGGCCCTCGATGTCCAGGGTCAGTTGGAGCTGGTCGGACTCGATGCCCGCGGCATCCACATGCTGCCAATCCAGCAAGCGCTGCATGATCAGCTCCGAGTTGGCGCCGTAGATCTCCACCACCGGTGTAAATCCAAGTGTCATGTGGCCTCCTCAATCCCAGGCCGAAACCGGCGCCAGCGCCCGCGGCCGCGCTGCCACTTCCGGCAGCAGCACCCAGACTCCGGCCGGCAACACAGGCCCCAACTCCGCGAGCCCGGGATTGAGACGCCAGAACGCCTCCTCGACCTCGTCGTCGCTGCGGGCCAATTCGCGGTACAGCAACAGGTTCGCCGAATCGCCGGCGATGCTTCGAGCCCTACGCATTGGCGAACTCCTCCAGATCCACCACCCAATCGATCAGCATCGCCGTACCGTCGTCGATGACCGAACTCTGGGTTTCGGTGACGCTCTTGATCACCCAGCGCCCCCAGTTGCGCCCCACGCCGTCGATCAACGGCAGTGGCACACGGCGGGCCTGCAAGGCGCGCAACTCGTCGAGGCGCGCCATGGCCACGCCGTACATGGCCTTGCCGGTGATCTTCAAGGTTTCCAGGCCCTGCCCGCCCTGGTTGGTGCGCGGTTTGCTCACCAGGATGTTCAAGGGCTTCCAGCCCCCATCGGTGGTACGCACCAGGGCGTCATAGGCAAAGCTGCGGGACAGGCCGAAGATGAATTCTCCCAATGCCATCTGCTGTTTCATCACGCCACTCCATCGGTCAACGCCGCGCCACGCCGCACGGCCAGTGAATCGCCCATCAGCGGCAGCCACTGCGCTTGCAGTTGCTGCACCACCCGGTCGGCCAGTTGCTGGGCGCTGGCCTGGTCCTGGCCGTGGATATGCACCACCGGGGCAAAGTTGATCTGCCGGTTGTCGGCCTGGGCTGCCGCCAGGTTCTGGCTGACCGCTGCCGGCGCGGCCAGGCGGTCCGCCTGGCGGCCAAGCTTGTCACCGAGCCAGGCACCAGCCTCGCCGCCGGCCAGGCCGCCCAGGGCGCCCCCCAACAGACCACCGATGGCAGTACCGACACCGGGGAAGATCAGCGTGCCGATCGCCGCTCCGGCGCTGGCCCCGGCATATGTGCCCGCCAGGCCACCGCCGAGCGAACCCACGGCGGCCCCGACCTTGCCGGAGTCACCCGCGCGCCAGCCCTGGACCAGGTCGACTCCAGCCTCGATCAGGCTCAAGGGACGGAACAGCTTGCCCATCAGCTTGCCTCCGGCCCCTGCGGAAAGTCGCGGGGCCTTGCCGGAAAAACGCCGGCCCACCGTGGAACCCACCCGCTCAGCGGCCAGGCGGCCCATGGCCGCCGCTCGGGTGGCCAACCCGGACATCGCTGTTCCCAACCGCGATGACAGCTGCCCGGCGCTGGCAGCCACCCGGGCAGAAGCCTGCCGGGTCACCGTGGCCAACCGGGTCCCGAGGCCAGACACCGCCGCGCCCAGTCCCCTGCCCGCCGCTTGCACGGCTACCGCGCTCCTGCCAGCCAGGTTCGACAGCGTGCTGGTCAAGCGCGAGAACACCGGCCCCAGCCGTGCGCGAATAGCACCGCCACCCGCCGCTCCCGCCGGAGGTTGGGGCCCGCGAGGCTTCTTGCCCAACGAGAACAGGTCACTGACATCGGTGTAGAGGCCCTTGAGCTTCACCAGCGCCGAAACCGCAGCCACCGAGATCGCCAGGGCAGCGGCCACATGAGGGAACATCTGCGCCAGTTCGCCGAACTTCTGCAGCACCGCACCAGCGCCGGTCAACGAACTGCCGTAGTCGGCCAGCACCGCCGAACCCACGGAGCTCTTGAAGCCATCGACCTGGGCATCGAGGCGGTTCCACTGGGCCTGGGGCGTTTGCGCGGCCTCCTGGGCAGCCTTGGCCACCGCCCCCTGGCCATCGCGCAGCGAGCTGGCGTACTGCGGCTTGTCCGCCACCAGGGCAAAGGCCTGGGCCAGCCCGTCCAGGCGTGGCAATAGCGCCTGCAACGCACCATTGTCGGCGAACAGCTGCGCGGCGATGGCGCCCTGGCGTTCGGCCGGTTGCGCCTGCAACGCCGCGAGCACCGACTGGATCGTCTGCGGCGCCTGGGTTTGCATATCGCGAGCCACGGCTCGTGGATCGAGCTTGAGCTCACGCCAGGCCGCAAGCTGCTCCGGCGAGGCCTTGTCACCCTGGACCAGGGCCTGGCTGAACTGGGCCAATGCCACTCCGGCACTGGCCTGGTCGGCCCCCGACTTGAGCAAGGCGGCCAGCAGCGCGGCCGCTTGTTCCGGGCTCATGCCCGCGGCCATGGCGTTACCGCCATAACGGCCGAGGATCGAACCGATGTCCGCCGCCGAGACCTTGAGCCCGCTGCCCAAGTGCTGGGTGGCATCGGCCAGGTCCAGGCGTTGGCCGCGGTCGAGCTGCATCGCACTGCGCCAGCCCAACAGCAAGTCTCCCGCCTGCTTGACTTTCAACTCCAGGCCGGAGCCGACCAGCGCCGCATCCCGGGCAAAGTCCAGCACCTGCTGCGGCTGGTACTGAGCCGAAGCGCCCGAACCCTCGACGCCGACCCCGGCCCTGGCCGCCGCCAGCCCGACCCGCACCAGGTCGGTGGCCGTGGCACCGGAGGGCGCCACCAGGGGTTCGTTGGCCAGCTTGATGTGCTGCTCCACCATCTGCCGCTGCTGCTCGGCGGTCAGCGGCAGCACCCGCTTGAGCTCCACCATCGCGGTATCCAGGCCGATGGCCGGCTTGAGATGGCTCAGGGGCGTGTTGTCCAGCACCGAGGCCTTGGCTGGCTGCGTCGCAGCAGGTGCGGCCAGGACCTGGCGGTCATTGAGGGTCATCAGCAACGAACGCTGGGAGACCAGCACGCCCCTGAGGGATTCGACCACCGCCAGCAGTCGTTCCTGCCCGCGAACCAGCTGCCTGAGCCCGCCGCCAAGGGCGCCATCGCGCTCCGGCAGCGGGGCCGACCACTGCAACGTCGCAGTGACATCGGCGGACAATCCGCCAGCCTGCTGCACCGTGGCGAACCTCAGGGAAAAATTACCTTGTGCCATCGCACGCTACTCCTTGTTCAGGCCCAGGCGGGTCATCGCTATGTCGTAGCGACGCATGGCCTTGCCGGCGTCCCACTCCAGGATCTCGGCCTCGGTCACCGAGTAGATCAGCGGCACCACATCGAGGATCACTTCGATGTCGCGCTGCGAAAGAAGTCCGCCGGTTGGTTTAAAAAATCGTCGATGCGCACCTGCAACTGGGTCCAGTCCGGCACGGTCAGCATGGCCAGGTCCGGGATCATCAGACCGGTGCAATGGGCGGTGATGAACTCGGCCCGTTCCTTGGGCGTCGCGAGTTTCTTCATCACCTTGGTCGCGCGCAGCGCTGGCATCTCCAGGGTCAGCGACGTCCGGCCCTGGCCGGCCAGGTCCAGCGGCAACAGCAGCGGTACCTGGTCCGGGTCGGCCTGCTCGTCCTGCTCCAGGAAGTAGGAAGTCGGACGGGTCGACATATCGTGTACGTACTGGGCAATGCTCACGTAGTCCGGACGCTTGAGCTGGTCCAGCTCCTTGTCGGACAGCCCCGTGGCGAGCTTGGCCAGGGCGAAGAACTGATCGTCTTCATCATCCCCGGCATGGGCCAGGGCATCTTTTTGCGCAGCGTAGAACAAAGGCTTGAGCGTGATCCGCTCAAGGGTGCTGCCATCGTCGCCGGTAATCGGCGCCAGCAGCACATGGACCGGAGGTGTCCAGGACATGAGATCAATTCCTTGGAAAAACAAAAACGCCGCCGGCGGCAGAACAGCTCAGGCACCGGAGGCACGGAAGGGCAATGCCGATCAGTTGGGGAACTTGTAGGAGCGAGGCTTGCCCGCGATGGACTTCAGGGTGCTGAGTTCATCCACTGGCTTAACGCCCCTCCCGAGCAATCGAGCGTCGACCGACTGCTCCTACAGGGGATCACCGCGCTTGACTGACCGGCATTGGCAAGGAAGGGTCGCGCCGTTTAGGGCAGCAACACCGCACGCCGCGCCGCGCCGAGGATGTCGACCCCGTTGAGCATGAACTTCTGGGTGCGCACATCGACGTCGATCACCGGCACGCCGTTTTCCAGACGGTTGTAGGTACGGCAGCTCAATTCCAGGGTGGTCTTGGGCTGCTCGCCCATCTTCAGCGGGGCCTCTTCCAGCGACTTCAGCTTGCCGCCCACGGTGTGGTAGATGAAGTAGGTGTTGCCGTCCTGGTCCTGCCCGGCTTCCCGGACGTTGAGCAGAATGTCGTCACCCACGCTGACGCCCAGGGCCAGCATGATTTCCGGACCTGCGCCTTGCAGCACCAGCTTGGCCCCCAGGACCTTGCCGCCCTTGGCCATTTCCTCGCCGATGAAACGCCCGCCACGCATTTCCTGCATCTCGAACTCGATCTTCGGTGGCGTGAACTCCTCCACCGTCGCCGACAGCGGCAGGCCTTGCAGGGTGGCCGCGATGGCCTGTCTGAATCGGTTGGTAAACATTAGAGAACGTCCTCCAGGAACTGCTCGATGATTTCATCGCGGGCATTGAGTTGATAAATCATGTGCTCGTTCGGCGCGTAGCGGCCGTAGTCGATGACCACGTACCAGGTACCGTTCTTGTACTTCTCGACGCTGTTGAGCTCGGGGTGCAGGTAGACCTTGCCGCCCGGGATGGTCTCGTCGGCCACCAGGGTCTGCAGCCAGTCGTTGATGCGCTTGACCTCCTGGTCCATGAACGACTTGGTCAGGTTCTTGGCCATGGCCTTCTGCCCGGCCTTGACCAGCTTGCGGCTGATGGCGTCTTCCAGGCCGACGTAGCTGATGAACTTGCCGGTGATGGAGCGGTTGCCCAGCAGCGAGAAGCCGCCCAGCACGGTGCGTGCGTAGTAGCTGATGCCATGGCGGTTGAGCAGGTCGCCCTCGGTGGAGGTGTCGAGGATGTTGTATTCGACGCTGCGCGAAACATCTTCGGCGAAGGTCACCTGGTTGCCCGGACTCTCCCACTGCTTGACCTTGGCCAGGGCCGCGATGGCCAGGCTCGATGGGGCCAGGAACACATTGGCCTTGGCCGCCTTGGAGTACACCGCCGGCAGGTTGTGCACCACCAGGCAGCGGTCGAAGCCCAGGTCGGCGCCGCCCAGTTCCTTGCTGTACGCCACCTGGTCGGCCACCGAGGCATCCTTGCCATCGAGCACCACCCGCGCCTTGATGCGCTTGCCGAACGCGGCGAACTCACCGGCCACCGCCTTGCTGCCGGTGAAGCCCGGGGCGCCGATGATGGTCAGGTCCTCGGGCACGCTGCTCAGGGCCGCCAGGCCCAGCTTGCGCCCGGTCACCGCCTCGTCGCCGCCGATCACGTTGTTCAAGGTGTCGGCCGGGGTCGCGCCCTCGTCGACGATCACCACGTAGACCGGCACCTTGACCACCTTGAGGATCTGCAGCACCGCCTGGAACAGCGTGCCGGCCTCGGCGCCGGTAGGGTCCAGCAACGCCTGGGTGCTGAAGTTGCTGATGCGGATCGGCGTGTTCTTGGCCAGCGAGGCATGGGCGTTGGGCGCGGTGCCCACCAGGCCGATGACGTTGTCGCCCAGGCCACCCATGGCCTCGGGGGATTCGCTGGCATTGACGGTGATGCCGTTGTGCTCGAAGTTCAAAACCTCAGCCATGGTCAGTCAGCCTTCTTGGTCGCGGCCTTGGCGGCCTTGGTGGATGGGGTCTGCGCCGCAAGGACGCTGGTCAGCTCCAGGCGCCCGGCACTGCGCAGCGCGCTGGCCTGGACATCGAGCAGGTCGAGTTCTTCGCCGACGCTCGACCAGTGCCCACCACCGGTGGGAAATGGCACGAGCACGGTGTATTTCTGGCGGATAGCCATGTGAATGTCTCCATACATGAAAAAGCCCCGGGATAAGCGGGGCAGTGAGTGGGTGCAGCAAAGAGGAAAAGAAAACGCCCCGGGGCAAGCGGGGCGTTCATTGAATGGCGTCAGCCAACCAGGACGGAGCGGAGGGACGATGCTCGCTCAACGGAAACCTTCCCGACTGGGGCCATTGGCGAAGGGCTTGCCGATAGCTCTGCAATGCTGAATAGCGCTCGGCGGACAGCGTGGTCTTATCCGCTCTCTCAAGCTCGTCACGATGACGAGCAACCAGGTTGTCGGTGCGCATAAGCTGCTGCGACCGCCAGAAACGCTCCAGCGCGGCGGAGTGTTCGGCCGGTTCTTCAGTGGAAGCTGGCAGTATCACCACCCGACCATGCTCCAGCGCCAGCGTGGCTCCCGGCGCTCGCTGCATGGCAGCGATGAAATCCTCTTCAGGAACCTCGACTGCATCATCGGGAATAGCGTGATCCTGATAGCCGAAGTCCTCGGGGAAAAACTGATTGTTACTGGGACTGAATTTCATCAAGTCTCCTCAACGGCCAATGGCCTGCCAGTGAATTGCAATGTCATTTGCCCAAGATGCCGCAGATTTGAACCCATTGACCGTTTCACCCGTTGTCACCACCGGAATCGCCACTCCGCCCGCCCCTCGGTGCGTGACGAGCACTCCGAACAACTCGTTCGGAAAGGCCATCGGGAAAGGGTTGTAGGCCGTCTTCGCAATCGTAGTACCGAAGGACAAATGGCTGGGATCGCCCCCAGCCACACCATCGCCCCACATCCGGATAAGCCCGTTTGGCATGCGTTCGAAACCGTTGCGGGCGAGCAGCGCTTTACCGACCCCGCCCACCACTCGATAGGACAAACCAGGCTCGCCGACCGAAGCGCTCGACATGACGATGAACTCGCAGGCCGTGCCATTCCTCAACACATAGGTAGGCGAAACAACCTGGGCGGCGGGGCCGGCGAATCTTGAATTGGCTGCCGTCAGGGAAACATCGCCCCCGACCGCTTCAAGATAAAAGCTGGTTCCCAGCGGCAGCGTATTGGCATCAGGCAGTGCATAGGCTTGGGCACTCCCCCGATTGAAGCCAATGTACTTACCGGCATCCGTGACAGGAATGACGCCACTTGCCGCCTGGTAGTCCGTATATCCACTGCGACTGCCCAAGGCTCGCTGCACGAACTCAGTCGTAGCCAATGCCTTGCCGTTATTGAATTGCACAGGGGTATTGGCTGTTGGGTTAAGCAGCGCCGGAGCATTTAAGGGCGCGAATCCCTGACTGATGTTCTGGAACGTCAGGGCTGTAGTCCCCAGCACGATCACACCGTCCGTGACCAACTGCCAGATGGTGTCGGCAAGCGTCGCACCCTCCTCTACCGACACACTCAAGGCGGGCGTGACCTTGGCATTGGAGTTCGCATCCGTGGCCCGTAGCCAAGGGCCGTTGGCCACGACATAGATCCCGTTGTCTTTGGCCGCCACCTGGGACTTGACCAAAACCCGATCTCCCTCGACGACAGCGACACCATCGATCTTTTGCGCACCGGAGAGTGTGATGTTGGCAGTGCTGGCTGCGCGCACGGACTGTTTCTGGTCGAGCTTGGCCAGTTCGTCGGCAACGTACCCGGCTACCCAGGAACGAGTAGCCTTGACGAGGGTGTCGTCCACCAGCAACGTGACCTGGGCCGCGTTGCTGCTCTGGAAGATCGCCCGCAGGTAGAACTCCTTGCCTTGCCCGGATGTAGCCAGGACCGGCTTGTAGGACTCCGCATACTTGATAACCGCATACAAAATACCCGTGTCGGTCCAGATTCCCGCTTCTCGGACATACCACCCGCCAACATCATCGGGAATGGTGGCCTCGGCCATCAGCCAACTGGGGTTCTTCGGATCCTGGTACAGCGCGTTCAAGTCGCCCCGCCAGACCTCCCGACGCAGCGCCGTAGCAGAGGCGTCGGGGTTGTAGACGGCGCCATTGCCATCCCCCACGGAAAACTTGGACAAGCGAATCGGCGTACCCGCTGCCTTGCAGGCGGTTTCATAGGCAATCCCTGCCTGCGTCAGCAGGGTGTAATAGTCGGACATTCATGCCCCCTGAGGATAAATGGTAGAGCTCTCGACGATGTAGGCCCCGGCTGCCATGAAGGCCATCCCGGAGCTTTGCAGGCCATCGAGGGCCAGTGGATAGATGGTCGACATCTCGCCGCATATCGTGGTTGCGGCAACGTAGTGCTGGCCGCTGGTACCCAGGCCTACCGAGACAGAGAGGATGTCCCTCTCACTCTTGGCCTCGGCCAGGCGCCGATCCAGGCGGTCATTGATTGCTTCGCTGTAGGGCCGCTGGGAATAGGCCCGTACAGAAAAGCTGTAGGGCGCACCAGCCGGTTCTCGCTCATGCCAGGCAACCACCTCAGGCATCAGCTCCAGGCCACGTACGGCGTTTTCCAAGGCGCGTCGGGTACCCGCCTGGCGCTTCGTGGGCCAGGCCAATTCGACCGTCAGGCGTTTTTCGGATTCCCGGGCCTCGGAGCTCCACTCCCCGACGCCACGATCCGCCGCCAGGTACGGCAAGAACTCGACAGGCGTGGCCTTGGGAGTCATCAGTTCGGGAAACGGTGGTGCCACTCGCTCCAGCAGACTGCCGAAGCCAAGGTCCAAGGCCTTTTCCAGGGATGAGCTGTTGGCAGGAAGCAGCCCGGGCAAGATCGACGAGCCAGTCATAACGTACGGACCTCCACCTGCACCTCTGTGCAATAAGGCGCCTGAAACGCCGTGGTGACCACCGGCTGCTGCGGCTCGAGAATTTCCAATTGCACCGCGCCCGCGGCATGCAGGGTGTAATCGATCCAACTGGGATCGACCCGTCCCTCAAGCCGGTGGCACGACTCGGCATATCGACGTAGCTGCTGCTCAACGGCCACCTTGGTCAATCCGGAATCAGGGCCTGCATGTATCTTGGCTATCACACGGATCTTGTAGTCTTTGACCTGGGCGCCCTGCACCCTGACCTTGTCGGTTTCCGGGCGCACGTCATCACGAGCAAAATGCTTGCGAACAGCCTCCAGAAGCTCAGCAGACGGCACGCCATCCCCGGAGCGTGACAGCACCGTCACCATCACCTCCCCCGGCGCCGTGCGCCGGGCGTTGCCATCCTTGACCTGGGCGGCGAAGCCATCCGGGTCGAAGGTGTAGGTGACCGTCACCACCCCGGCGTCGCCGGAGTCGACCTTGACCACCGGCCGCTCCCCCAGGGTGAAGATCTCCCGTCGATACTGCATGCGCGAACCGGCCGCTGGCGCATGGGGCGCCAGGTAATAGCGCAGCCGCGCATCGTCGTCGCTTTCGTACACCGGCGGCACCGGCGGAAAGGCCTGGTCGTCGCCCGGCACCAGCAACTGGCGCTCCAGGCCCATGTCGGCCAGGCGCGCGTCCAGGTTGCTGCCAGTGGCCCACCACGCCAGCATCTGCCGAATCCGTGCGTTGTACTTGCGCTCGTGGGTCTGCAAGCGCACGCAGAAGGCCTCCAGGGCCATCGTCAGCAGTTCGCTTTCGTTACCCAGGCTGGTGCGCAACTTGGCCGCCTGCTCCGGGGAACGGGCGGTCACATAGTCAAGGACGAAGGCCTTGAACTCGGCCAGCAACGGCTCGAACTCATCGACCTTGACGATCTCCGGTTCTTCGAGCTGGTTCTGCCCGGGAATCAGCATGCTCATGTCACCACCTCGAAGGATTGCCGGCGGTTGTTCCAGGTCCCGGCGAAGCGCAGCAGCAAGCCCGCGCCCTGGCGACTGGCGACGATGACCTCGGGCTCGAAGTCGGCGATGCCGTTGGCCTTGTTGTAGAACGCCTCGGCGGCGTGGCTCTGGGCCAGGACCAGCAGGTCGTCGCCAAGATTGCGCCCCAGCAACTGGGGAATCAGCGAACCGTACAGCGGTCGCTTCTGCCGGGTGCCCAAAGGGGTGGTCAGCGCTCGGGTGGCACGCTGGACGAATTGCAGCCAGTCATCGACCGCTGCCCCGGTGTGTCTATCAACGCCGATCATGGCGAACTCCTTATGCGGTACTGATGACTCGGCCCTGGTGCTCCACCAGCGGGCCGCGCAAGTGCACGCCCCCGGCGTCCAGCCGCAGGCCGCTGGCGCCCAGGCTCAGGTCCACGGCATCGGCGGTCATCACCAGGCGGGCATTGCCCAGGCTCAACTCCAGCGCTTCACGGCTGCCGCTGAACGCCGCCGGGCCGTTGCTCCAGTTCAGGGTATGGCTGGTGTCGTCGTAGCTGCTCTGGCTGCCATCGCGGTATTGCCGCCGGGTCAGGCCGGCGACCGTGGAGGCCGGGGGGAAGCGCTGGCTGTTGAGCCCGAACAAAGCCACCGACTGGCCCCCGCCCTCCCCCGCGCCGTGGTTGAGCAACAGGCATTGCTCGCCCACCGAAGGAATGCGCGACTCGCTCTGCTCCCCGGCGCTGGGGTTGAAGAAACGGATGGCCGGGGTCAGCAGGTCGCCATGGCTGACCCGGCAGGTATTGCTGGCGGCGTCCACCGAATGGCAAACGCCGATCCGGCAGAAACTCTCGGCACGCCGATGCAGGTCGTCCAGCTCGGTTTCCATCTCGGCCAGGCGCTCGATGATCGGGGCCAGTTGCACCCTAAGGAAGGCATCGAACATGGTTCAGTCCTCCAGGGCTCGGTATTGGCTCGGATCGTCGATGCTGGAGACTTCCCAGGTGCGGGCGAACAGCGGCTTGCCCACAGGGTCGTCCAGCAGCGCCGGGCCCAGGTAGATGGCCTGCTCGAAACTCAGGCTCCAGGCGTCATGGGTCGGCTGCGGATCGGCCGCCGGCAAAGGCTGCGCGACGATGTTGCCCGCCGCGCCACACTGCTCGGCCGACCAGCCCCAGCGGTTATCCGCCAGCACCGTCAGCAGCCGGCTGGCCAGGTCCCAGGCGGCCTGGGTCGAACCCGCCTGGCGCGGCACATACAGCTGCAGGACGATGCGCAGCAACTGCGCCTGGCGCCCCTGGGAGGAACGCGGGGCCTGCTGGTTACGCTCGATATCCAGCAAAAGCCAGGGCTGCCCGGAGGTGTTGTCGAAGTCCTGGCGCGTGCCCACCTGCAAGCCCGGCTCGGCCTGGCGCAAGCCACGCTCGATGGCCTGCAGCAGTTCGGAAGGTTTACGAATATCCGGTACGGACATGAAAGTCTCCTGTTCCTCTCAGGGATGCCGGGCCACCGCCGGGGCGCCCTGCAGCAGGGCCTGGGACTCGCGCACCCACTGCTGCAACGCCTTCAGTTGCTCGGCGTTGGCGTGGCACTGGTTGTAGTTGTCGACGACGCTGGCGGCGACGGTAGAGAGTGCAAGGCCCGAGGCGGCGCCATCAGTGCCGCGGGGGCCTCCGGCCACGGGCAGGTTGCGGGCGCCGGCGTCGTGCACCCGGACAAAACCGGCAGGCACCACGCAAGCACTATCAGCGGCTTGGGAAACATAGATAGGAACCTCCTTGGTAATCGTGGCGCCCGCCTGGTAGACCTTGACGATGCGGTCGACGTACTCGACCACCACCTTCTCCTTGACCGTACCCAGGGCCTGGCCCTGTTCGAAGGACTGGCGCAGGCGCGCCTCGTCCAGGACGTGGTTGCGGCTACGCTCGCTGCCGACCCCGGTGATGTAGCCCAGGGCATAGAGCAGCCCGGCCATGACCGCCACGGCCAGCCAACTGCGAATGTTCATGCTGATTCTCCTTGGCGCAGGCCGGCGGCCTCAGGCGGCCGGCAGGCCCAGTACCGAGCGCGCCCGGCCCCAGAGCTGGCGGCGATCTTCCAAGCCGTTCAGGCCGCCATTGATACGGCGGGTGATGGCGTTGAACTCATCACGATCGGCCAAGGCATTGAGCCCCGCCCGTTCCCAGAACCAGGCTGCCGATTCGGCGGCCCATTGCGCCTGCTCCAGCAGCTCGGGCAACTCCAGCAGGCGCTCGTCGCCGAACAGGCCGAGGCTGCACTGGCGATAGTTGCTGCGCCCGGTGACCTGGATCAGCCCACGCCCGCGATAGCGCTGGCCGTCGCCATCGGCCTCGGGGGTATTGCCCAGCCGCGCGGCCAGGGTGCCGGTGTCGTACTTGCTCAGGTACTGGGCGTTGCCCAGCTCGCGCACGTACTGCAACTGCCCCGATTCATGGCCGATCTGCGCCAGGAACGCCGCCTGGCGCTTGGGCGTATCGATCTGCCGGCGAGCCATGGCAGCGTTGAGCGGGGATACGAAAACGCCCGCTTGGCGGCGGGCGTTCGGCATGATCTTGAGCAACTGCTCTTCAGTGATCGACATAGAGGATTCCTTTCATTTGTTCTTCCCACGAAACAGCGCGAACAGTGGGTTGGATGGAGCCTTCAATACGGAAGGCGCCAGTACCGGCCACTCGATCTCGGACGGATATCCGGGCTGCTGTTCGATACGATTCAAGGCGATGCAATAGCGCTTCCAATCGAGCAAGGCGTTTTTCTCCTCGGTAGAGGCCTCTCCAAGGTCGACGGCGTACTGCAGGGGGGCCAGGCGGATAGCCGCCTCACGCAAACGGTTGTCTCGCTCCAACAGCAGCTGTTCCAGAGTCGCGGACTCCCGGGCCTCCCGGTCAAGTTGCCAGCGGTCATCGAGCCAAACGTGATAGGGATCGGGACGGGGCTGGGTAGTCAGTCCCTCGGGCAGATCACCCAGGCGCTCCCAGGTACTTGCCGCACCACCATGGATCTGGAATACCTGGCCGCGGTGATCAGGCAACAGTTGGGGAGCACCATCGACCCAGGCCCAGGCGAATCCCTTTTCGGGCGGACTCAACTCGCTGGGCAATTCCACGGCATTGGCCGGCAACTGCACACCCAGCCCGGGAACCACAGGAAATACCACCGGCCCGATCAACGCTCCGGCAGGGCTCACAAGATATTCAGGCATGAGAACCTCAGATAAGTTTGATACGGCCGGGATAGGCGATGTTTCGCGGACGCACCATGCCCCAGAAAACACTTGAGATCACTTCTGTATTGGCCGCAAAGTTGTAGTAGATCATTCCATTGAACGAGGTCGGATCGACCCCTACCTTGGCCATCTCGCCAATACCGTGCACCGCCGGGGCCTGGCCGTTGTCGCCGGTGATATTGGTTCCGGTTTGCCAGCTGCCCGCCCCACGCCCGACATCGACCCCACGATCCTCGTCGAGTACCCGCAGGAATTCGCCCTGGGCCTCGGGCAGGCGAAAAGTCGATACACCATCACCGTAGCTCCAGCCCCCCGCACGATCGTTGTCGGGGCGCAACATGCCCGATTGCTTCGCGTGATCCCACAGCCAGGGCCAGTCGGCGCGGTTCAGCAACTTGCCGTTCAAGGCGCCATATCCACCCGGGCTGAACTGGGTCGTGGTCTCGAAGAACATTCGCCCAAGGGCAGCATTGTCATAGCGCCCGACCGGCCACCAGCCTCCCGCCCCATCACTGCGCAGATGCCAAAAATCACCAGCGCCCATCAACACCAGGAAACCGTACCCTGCGGCACGCAGATGGGTGTGGAACTTGATAGTGTCAGCCCCCGTGCATTGCACCAGTATCCGGTTGCCACCGTTGTCGAGCCGCCGCACGATCACGTCGCGCACACCCAGTACCGAGTCCGCCGCCGGTAGCGTCAGCGTGATCGGCTCCTGTGCGCCGTTGACCATCACCAGACCCAGGTCCTGCGCGGCCAGGCCTCTGGAATGGTTGATCTGGAGCACGCGCGAAAGCATGGGACTGGCGTTGGCCAACATGACCTGCAACGCCTTGAGCAGCTGAGCGGTATCCGCTTCATCCGGTACAAGCCCGGCGCGGCCAATCACCGTCAACAGCTCCTGGGTAATGCTGTTGCCCCAGGCGGCGGGGATCAGCGACCCGGGAGTTCCGGCCACAGGATTCTCATCGACGAACTTGCCGTTGAGCAGGCCTATGCCAGGAACGCTTTTGGGATAATCCACTGTTCTACTCCTGCATGTTTTTTCCAATGAACAAGGCCTGGGCATGCCGCCCAATCGGCCTCACGACGCCTGCTGGCCCACATCAGGACGCTGCATCCGGGGCCGGTTGCGCGGGCTTTCTGGCCCGGGTGCGCTTCACCGCGGCAGCCGCTGCCGGCGCCGGCATCGCTAGCACGGGGCGCTTGTCGCTGGCGGGGAAACCGTCCTGGGCCGGCCATTGGCGCAACAGCCGCCGATACTCCTGCAGGCTCTGGAATTGAGCCGCCGACAAGCTGGTGGCGCCACCGGCGTCCAGCTCATCGCGATGGCGTGCCACCACGCCGTCGGTCGCCTGCAATTGACCGTCGCGCCAGGCCCGCTCGATCAGCGCCAAGGTCTCGGCCGAAGGCCCGGGGCGCTCCACCAGGATCGGCCGGCCCAACTCGTCGGCGGCGATGGCCAGGCCCTGGGCCTGGCCCTCGAACAGCTTCAGGTACTCCAGGTCGGTGATCTTCACCGCCTGCTCCAGCAGCGCCGGTTCATGCTCGTCGGAGCACAGGAAACCCAGGGTCTGCGCTAGAAAATACTTGCTCATTCAATACCCCCAAACCAGGATGCGGCCGCCGATGGCAGTCGGAATGGGGGCGTTGGTCCCAAAGATATCCCGGGACTTGGCCACCACCACCGCCTTGTTACTACTGAGCAGGTCGAAGGCCCAGACCGTGGTTCGGCCCGTGGCTCCCCAGCCCAGGGGATTGAGTTCGTTGGCAATCCCGCCCAGCACCGCGTTGGGAAACTGGATAGGCAACGAGACGATCATGTTGCCGTTGCTGTCGGAGCCACCGGCGATCCACTGCACGATCAAGCCACTGGGCAATTTCTGATAACCCGTGGTGTTCAACGCACAGGCAAAACCCGGCATGTAGCGCATCGGTACGCTGCCCAGCAGCGCCGTCCATTCGCCATTGAGATGCTTGACCAGCACCACCGAATCGCCCACGCCGAACTCGAAGCTGCCGAGGTAGCCGTTGCCGACGGCGATCTTGTCGCCCCCATTGACCACCACGGTCATGGCCCCGGTGCCGGTGTTCATCAGGTACAGGGCGCTGCCATTGGCGATGGCCGGTCCGGCCGCGGGCAAGGTGATGCTGTAGCCGCCATAACCGAAGCGCACGCAACGACCGATATCGGCGGCGGTCAGGGTGGTGGCCGCGTTGTAGACCGCCACATCGCGCAGCGAACCCAGGGCGCGTTGCACGAACTCGGTGGTGGCCGCCGACTTGCCGTTGTCGAACTGCGGTTTGGTCTGGAACAGCGCGCCGCTGCGCAGCGCGGTGATCAGCTGGTTGTTGCTGCCCTCCAGCGGAGCGATGCCCGCCGCCGACAGCACATTGAGGATTTCATCGGTGATCGCGTTGCCCCAGCTGGCCGGGATCAGCGACCCCGGTGTGCCGGCAACCGGGTTTTCATCGATGAACCGGCCATTGACCAGCCCGGAGCTGGGCACGCTTTTTGGATAGTCCACAGGTGATGTCCTGAAAAGGACGCCCACCGCTGCGCCCCGGGTGCGACGCGGCTCGGCCTGCGGCCAGGCAACGTCGGCACCCGGGTGGCGGGCAGGCGTCTTGAGATGATTGAAAACGGCTCGAAGGATTCGCGCCGGTCATTGGCCAGGCAGATTGCCTGGCAGCCATTGGGGGGCCTGCGGGCGCGCCGCCACGGCCGGAAACCCCTGGCAACCGGGCCATTCGCGCAGGGCCTGGCGGTACTCCAGCAACTCCAGGTACTGCTGCGCGCTAAGGCTAGTACCGCGACCCAGGTCCTGTTCATCGCGGTGCCGGGCCGCCAGCCACTGGCTGGCTTCCAGGCTGTCGCTGCGCCATTGGCGCTCCCGGGCTTCCGCCCCCTGGGCCACCACTTCGGCCACATGGGCCCGGACCATGGTTTCCAGCTTGTCGCCTGGCGGTGTCGCCAGCGGCGCAGCCACCGGCTCGGTTGCCTCAGCCGCCGCAGCCGGCACTGGGATGGCCTGCCATTCCATGCCCACCCGCACTTCGCGCCCCGGGGGCGCAGGGTGGATGGCCGCGAGGAACTGCGGGGCGAACAAATCAGCGATGGCGTAGTCGCCGGTCTCGATCAACTCGACCACCACGCCCTCTTCCACACGGACATAACGGGCCATCACGCGTACTCCCAGATTTCACAAAAGCCATTACCACCGGCGCCGCTCAAGCAGGCGGCAGTGGTGTTGGACGAACAACTACCACCGCCACCCGAACCGCGACTTCCTGCAAACCCCGGAGTATTAAGACCTGTAAGGGGAGCGCCACCGTCGAACGGACTAGCGCCACCAAAACCTGCCGCTGTTCCCCAATTCGGGTTGCTCATGGCATATCCACCCTGCGTACCTCGAGCGCTGACAAGATTGCCGCCAGTTACAGAACTGCCCCCCATGCCCCCATGTACAAAGTTAATAATGGTCGAGGCCAGGGTAAGCACCTGCCCCCCCTGGCCTCCGGTCGCACTCATGTGACTACCAAAGGAACTACTGCCTCCCGTGGTACCCGCGACTGCACGTGCCTCGCCCCCGGCACCCAGGGTAATGGGCACACCCGAGAGCATCTGTGGGGTCACGTCGAACAAGCCCTCGGCAAAGGCGCCGGAACCACCGCCACCGCCCATGGTGAAACTACCTGCGGGCACCGGCTGGCAGCCGCCGCCGGAACCACCGGCGCCCACCAGGCGTACGCGAATGCGCTTGGCCCGGGGGTCGGGTCGGTACAGGGTGATGCCCACGGTTTCGAACTGCTTCACCGCCAACAGCCGCCCGCCAGCATCGCTGATGCCGTAGCCGCCCAGGGTGGTGGGGGTGTTCTTCAAGCGCTTGAAGTCGAGCAACTCGCCAATGGCCTGGGTCAGCTGGTCAGTCTTGCGTTCATCCGGCACCAGGCCGGCGGCCTTGATGACGTTGAGGATCTCCTGGGTGACGCCATTGCCCCAGTCGGCGGGAATCAGCGATCCCGGCGAGCCGGTCAGCGGGTTTTCATCGACGAAGCGGCCATTGACCAGGCCCGCACTGGGCACGCTTTTCGGATAATCCATGGTTCATGTCCTGTCAGTGGGGCAACTTCGCCAGCCACTTGGGCGGCTCGGGTCGCGCTTGGGTTTGCGACTCGCCGGCCGAGGCCGGCCAGTCCCGCAGGGCCTGGCGGTAAGCCAGCAGCTTGGCGAACTGCTTGCGCCCCAGGGTCGCCGGGACGCCAGCGTCGAGTTCATCGCGATGGCGGGCCACCAGCCAGTCGGTCCCGGCCAGGGCCATGCGGCGCCAGTCGCGCTCGGCTTGCAAAAGCGGCTGCTGTGGTTCGGCGCCAAGGCTGTCCGGAGCCGGGCTGAACAGCTCATCCTGGTAGCGCCAGCCGACGGTCACCGCAAGGCCTGGCGGCAGCTCGACGCCACCGTCGATATCGCCGCTCACCAGGGCCGTCACCACGCCCTGTTCGATAAAGGCTTTCATTCCTAGGCCTCCCATCTGACACGGGCGTTGATCACCCCCGACGTACTGGTGTTCTGCGCCCAGGACAGGATCAGTACACGCCCCATGTAGCGATCGCTGAAGCCACCTTCGGGCATGACCGATGTCGCCGCCCTGAAGTTATGGCCAGTGTCCTCGGCCACGATGCTGTAGTCGGTCTTGACGAGATCGTCGTAGTCCATCATTCCCGCAACGTAGGCCCGGGGTTTCCTGGCCCAGTTCAGGGGCAGCGCGTAACTGCCGCTTGCTCCGGACCAGACCCCCACGGCTTCCAGCCGCGCCTTGTTGGCCAGCAAGGTCAGCTTGGGCAGGGTCCCGGCACCGGCGGTGACCACCTTGGCCAGGAGCATGTCGATGCAGGTGGAATCGAAACCGCCTCCGGAGGCGCCGGCGGCGCCCTTGAGCGCCGGGGGAACGGCGTCGTTGTCGGTGCCCTTTTGCAGGTAGCAGCCCAACGCCCCGCCCATGACCTGCATGCGCAAGAAGTAGGTGCTGTTGATATCCAGGTCGGGAGAAATCCAGGGCACGCTGTACAGCGCCCGCGGACGGGCGGTGATGCCCACCAGGGCTTCTTCGCCCAGGCTGACCAGCACCCCGCCGGGCACCATGACCGTGCCACCCGCCGCAGCCGTACCCGGTGTCACCGCGATACGCCCGTCGGCCGTGGCCACGGTGGGAAAGGCCAACGCCGCCAGGGGCTGGGCATCCTGGGCCAGTACGCTCTTCAAGGCCCTGAGCAACTGGTCCGATTCGCTTTCGGCTGGCGTGATGCCCGCCGCACGAATCACATTGAGCAACTCCTCGGTCACACCATTGCCCCAGGCGGCGGTGATCAACGAGCCGGGCGTCCCGGTCAGCGGGTTTTCGTCGGCGAACCGGCCGTTGACCAGCCCCGCGCTGGGCACACTTCTGGGAAAGTCCATCACCTGCCCTCTAGTCGTAATTGATATGCACCCGGGTATGGGCCGGGGCGCTGCGGTGAATCAGGCACTCCAGGGCCGATCCGGGGTTCATGCCGAAGCGTTCGCCCCAGTAGCTGGCGCCGTAGCGCCGCCCGAGCAGCAGCCGGCCGCCGGTGTTGAGCGTCCACATGAACTGCGCCTGCCAGGTGCCGAAGTGCGCCGAGCCGAAGCGGGCGCGACCCATGCGCGGAGCCTCCAGCTCGGTGATGGTGGCGTTGGGGTAACCCTGGCTGCGGGCGATTTCCACGTAGTAGCTCAGGGCCTGGCTGCCCACCGCCAGCAAGCGCCGACGCACCGCCAGGCGGCGGTCGTCGAACAGCGGCATGGCCCCCAGGCAGGGGTCGGGCAGCTCCATCACCCGCTCCCAGTCCGGCACCAATTCGCTGACCCCGGCGGGGTCCATCTCGTTGAGCAGGTCGGCGGCCCGGGCATCCAGGCGCGCCAGTTCCTGGGCGATGCCTTCGAGCACCTGCTCCAGTTCCGGCACTTGCTCCGGGTCCCAGGCCGGGCCGCTGGGCAGCAAGCTGCGCAGTTGTTCCTGGTACTGGGCCGCGCTTCTCATTCCAGCCATACACAACCTCCGAAGGTCAGCAGCTGGTTGTTGGCGGCCGGTACGTCGGCGCTGGGCGCCATCAGCTTGTGGTCGTTCTCGCCGGTGGCGCTGCTGATGGCTTCGGCGATATGGGTCAGCAGCAAGGTTTCGCCGAGACCGGCTTCACGGTGGTGCAGATCGCGCAACTGGGCTTCCACCGCGGCGCGCACGGCGCTGGTGTCCGGGCTCAGGCGCAGGCGATAGGTCACCGGCTGCTGCACCGGGGCCAGCACGTGGACCTCGGCGGTCACCGGCCGCAGCGGCTCGATATGCGCTTGCACCTCGGCCAGTTGCGCGGCATCCGGCACCGGGTGCGGATCATCGTCACGCATCACGAACAGGCCCACGGTGCCCGGCCCGAGGTAGCTGCCACGGCACCAGGCGCGGGTCACGCCGGGGCACTCCAGGGCCCAGGTCTCGTAGTCCTGGGCCGAGCCGCCATGGGGAATGACCCGGTACGAACGGATCACCCGCGAGCGCAGCGACTCCAGGCTCTCGCGCGCGACGCCGCCCACCAGCCCTGGCGCCAGCACCGTGAAGCTGCCGCTGATGCCCTGGATCGGCTGCACCGGGATCAGGCTCAGGCCGGCCTCGGCATTGCCCAGG
This sequence comes from Pseudomonas sp. KCJK8993, assembly GCF_046230915.1. Lineage (NCBI taxonomy): Bacteria > Pseudomonadati > Pseudomonadota > Gammaproteobacteria > Pseudomonadales > Pseudomonadaceae > Pseudomonas > Pseudomonas sp. KCJK8993. Next base: position 110,390 of record NZ_JBJJLO010000001.1, on the reverse strand, counting down.
GAACCGGCATCCAGGGCGGCGATGCTGGTGCTGTTCAGGCCGCTGCTGGTGGTCCGCGCGGCGGTCACCTTGTAGCTGCGGCCATCGCTGGACTGCAGCAGCGTATCGACATCCAGCACCGCCCCGGCCGACGCCATGAAGCTGACGTTGCCGCTGGCCGCCTGGGCGGCCTTGCGTGGCTGGTTCAGGCGCAGGGCGGCGATCCGTTCCAGGGTCGACTCATCGGCCTTGTCCGGCAGGATCTGCTCGGCGATCCAATCCAGGTAGCCATACAGGCCAAAGGCGGCGCCGCTGAGGGTTCGGGCCAGGACTTGGGCATCGGACTGGCGCAGCGAATCGCTGGCCAGGTCGCTTTGGGTGCGCTTGATCAGCACCGGCAGCGAAGGCGTTTCAAACGGCATAGGTCACCTGCCAACTGTGTTCGGGGTTGATGTCCAGGCGCTCGCCACCGGCCAGTACCAGCACGATGCGCAGGTTCAGGCGTTGGGCGTCGAGGCGTTCGCTGCTGATGTCCACGGCGCTGCAATGGCCATCGTCGATCAGCCATTGCAGGGCTTCGCGGGCGTAGAACTCGGCGTCGAGCTGGGTCTGGCGGGTCAGCTTGACCCGGCGCAGCAACCACAGCCGCGAGCCGATGCGGTCGTCGGCCACCGTGGGAAAACTGTCGCCCCACCAGCCGAAGCGCTCGTCATCGTCGAGCACGTCATCGTCGGCGGCGCGGCGCCAGGTGTAGAGGCTGATCAGCACCGCGCGGGTCAGCGCGGTCTTGAGGTCGTGGGTGAGGAACATCATGGACCTCCCACCGGTGCGCCGGTCTGGCCGGGGCCCGGCTGCACGCCGGCATGCGGGTGGCGCATCTGGCTGATGCCGCCGGCCACCTGGTCGCCCTGGGAGACGATCTTGCCGGTCTGGGTCAGGGTCGGCGTATCGATGTTCACCGCCGTGTCCGCCCGGATGTTCAGGGTGCCGGTCTGGATATCGATCACCCGGCCACGCTTGAAGTGCACCTTGTCGCCTTCGTCGGTGTAGATCGCCACCTCGCCGGGCGCCAGGGCCTGGAGGCGGTAGCGGCGATCAGCGACCACCAGCACCACGGCGTGGGAGCGGTCGCCACCGAGGAAGGTGGCGATGCCTTCGGCCCCGGCCAGCGGATTGCTGGTGAAGCCGTAGGGCTCGAAATGCTCCATGTCGTCATTCACCTCGCCGGCGGTCAGGCGCATCTGGAGCGATTGCAGTTTGTTGGCCGAGTTGGCGAGCACGACGGTGCCGCGCGCCAACAGGCGTGTCAGTAGGCTCATGGTGGATTCCTTGGCTGGCCCGGGCCCGACGCATCGGGCAGGCAATGGCGGGCCCCGGTGGCCTGTAGGCCGCCGGGGGCGGCTCAGGTTTTCGCGGGGACGGGGTTGGCGTCGAAGGTGTGTGGCGGCGCCACTTGCAAGGTGGTGATCGAGCCCTGTTCGGAGAGCGAATAGGTGACCTTGGAGATCAGCATGTCCTGGTCGAAGCCCAGGACCTTGTCGATCACCCGCACCAGGGTGTTGTGCCGCCACAAATCGCCGTTGCCCTGGCGCCAGCCCTGGACCCGGTAGGTGGTGGTCAGCGCCTTGCCCATGCGGGTGGCGCTCTCCCAGTCGGCCCGCTGCTGGGCCAGTTCGGGGGTCAGCTGCGCGCTTTCGCTGATCACCGTGACCCGCTTGCGCGCCATGCTCGGGTCCCGGGCCTGGCCCGAGACCTCGGCGACCGCAGCGCCGCTTTTCTGGTCGCTGCCCTTGTGCTGGCCGATGACCCGGTACTCGGAGAACACCTGGCTGAAATCCATCGGCGCATTGGCCGACAGGATGTTCTTGCCCAGCTCCAGGGCATCGCTGGCCCGCCCGCTACTGCCGGGCTTGGCCAGGAGCACGCGGCCCTCGGCGTCATCGGTGGAGAACACCCGGTACAGGGTCAGCAAGCGGTCGATGGACTGGAACACCGTCTCCCCGGGCACGATGCTGTGCTTGCCGAGCTTGGCGGTCTGCGGGATCTCGCTGACCACGCCCACGCCATAGGCGCCCGCCAGGGCCTGGACGATGCTCAACAGGCTCTGTTCCTGCCACTGGCTCGGGCGGTTGATGGCCGCGCAGTCGGCCAGGTCCTGGGTCAACGAACTGCCTTCGATGCTCAGGCTGACCTGGTGCGCGTCATAGCTGACCGGCGCCTTGTACACGTAGCCGGTGAGCACCAGGTCGCTGCCGATACGCACCTGGCAACGCGAGCCGGGCTTGATCGGCTTGACCTCCAGTTGCCCCGGCCACTGCCAGGTGATGTTGAGGCTGAAGCTGCGGAACTGGCGCTCCAGGTCCGCGCTGATCTCGACGCTTTTCCAGCCGCCGTAGTCCAGGCCGTCAACGGTCAGGGTGACGGCATCTTGTGCTGGGTTCATGGCCTACACCTCGGCGATTTTCAGGTCGGCCGGCGGCAGGAAGCCTGGATGCACCGCCTTGTTGCGCTGGCTCACCTCCCCCACCCGAGTGGCATCGCCAAAGCGCTGGTAGGCCACCACCAGGGCCGGCAGGCTCTGCTTGGGCGACAGGGTCAGCAGCCGCACTCCGGTGGACGACACCGCCGTGAGATGGCCGAACAGCTGCTGGCGCAGGCTGTTGAGCGCCTGGTAATGCAGGGCATCGGCCTTGAGCGCGGCCTGCCAGATCACCTCATTGAGGGCATCACGCAGGCTCAGCACATCCTCGGCCACCGGCACATCCAGGCGGCGTACCGGCTGGACCGCCTGCTGGGCCACCGAAGGCGTGGAGTTGAGCTTGACCACCGGCGCCGCCGCCGGCATCTGCGCGACCTGGTAGCCGAGCTTCACCAGCAGCATGTCCTGAACCAGGTTGGCCATGGCCTGGGCCGCGGCCACCGTGTCCTTGCCGGTGGTGAGCTTGGGCGTATCGATCTTCTTCGCCGCCTCGACCTGTTGCGAAGCATTGGCCAGCACTCCGCGATAACCCTCGCGGGCGAAGTCCTTGAGCTCGCGGATGTCCTTGAGCAAGCCCTTGAACTCGGCGCTGACCTCCCGGGGCAGCTCCTTGAGCGCCAGCACCAGCTGGCGCAGGTCCTTGTAGGTGTCGATCAGCGCCTTGAACTCATGCTCGATCACCGCGTAGACGTCCTTGAGGCAATCGCGCAGTTCCTTGACCGCGATCCGTGCGGCCTTGATCAGGCTGATGACCTCCTCGAAGCGTCGTACCGCCGAACCCAGCAGGCTGTCGGCGGCCACCAGCAATTGCTCGCGGGAGTTGACCACCGCCGTGGGGAACAGCAGCGGCTGGTCGGGGTGGAACTTGAGGGCGAACGTCACCAGGCCGCCGTCCTGGCGGGTATGGGTCATTTCGCACTCGCCGACCTTGACCTGCATCCGTCCCAGCCAAGGGTGGACCAGTTCCCCGGCCCCCTGCTCCAGGGCCTGGAGCAGCTGGTCGCGCTGCTCCAGGCAGTTCTCGCCCACGATGAAGGCCGTCAGGTCGTGGACCTTGGCCTGCTGGCCGAGCCCTTCGTAGAAGGGCTGGTCGCGCTGGGGATACTCATGCAACTGGCCCTTCTGGCCCACCGGGGTCTTGGCCTGGTCGACCCAGAAACCGACGCCGCGAAACGACGCCGGCAACAACCGATCACGCCAGCTCATTGGAACCTCCTAGGGAAAGTGAGCGATAGCCGATGCGCGGAGTCACCGCCAGGCCCGGCTGGTTGGTCTGCGGCTGGCTGGTGCGCAGGCCCGCCGGGGCGTTTTCGAAGCGCACCGTCAGGCCGCCTTCGAGTTGCGTGCGATTGTTGGCCGCACTCTGCTGCACCAACGCACCAGAGCCCTGGTTCAGGTTACGCGCCGCCGGCGAAGCCTCGGCACCGAAGAATGCCGGGGCCAACTGGCCCTTGCCTTCGGCGTTGGTGCGCTGCTGGGCCTCGGTCAGGCCTTCGACCTTGCCGGTGATCTTGGCGATGAAGCCGCCAAAGCTGCCGCCGAGCATTTCCCGGATGCCGCCCAGGGTGCCCTTGAGCTTGTCCCAGAACGCCGAGAACCAGTCGGCGATCGGCTGCCAGTTGGCCGTGACCATATCCATGGGCGACCAGTTGAACAGCTCCTGCAAGAACCCCTGGACCGGCGCCGTGATCGCCAGCAGCGAGTCCCACAAGCCACTGAAGAATCCGGCTACGGGCTCCCAGGCCGCATTGATCAGCGGCATCGGCGACCAATTGAACAGCGCCCGAAAGAACTCGCCCACCGGCGCGCTCAGCGCCAGCAACTGGTTCCAGGTGGCCGAAAAGAAGCCCATCAGCGGTTGCCAGTTATTGATCACCAGCCCAAGGGGCGACCAGTCGAACAGGGTCTTGAAGAACCCCAGCACCGGTTCCGCCTGGGCCCGCAGGCCATCCCAGCAGCGTCCGAAAAAGCCCAGCAGCGGCTGCCAGTTATTGATCACCAGGCCCAGGGGCGACCAGTCGAACAAGGTCTTGAAGAACCCCAGCACCGGTTCCGACAGCGCCCGCAGGCCATCCCAGCAGCGCCCGAAAAAGCCCAGCAGCGGCTGCCAGTTATTGATCACCAGGCCCAGGGGCGACCAGTCGAACAAGGTCTTGAAGAAGCTCATCACCGGCACCGACAGTGCCCGCAACAGCTCCCACAGCGCCGAGAACAACCCGGTCAATGGCTGCCAGTTATCGATCACCAGCCCCAGCGGGCTCCAGGAAAACAAGGTCTTGAAGAAATCCAGCAGCGGCAACGCCAGGGCCTGGATGCCCTGCCACAAGCCACTGAAGAACTCGCTGAGCGGCGCCCAGGCCTGGGTCGCCTCGCCGACCACCGAGCTCCAGAGCCCGGAGAAGAACCCCGTGAGCGCGCCCCAGGCACCGGCCAGGGCCTGCAACGGGCTCCAGCCGAACAGACTCTTGAAGGTGGCGAAGGCCACCTGCGCCGCCTGCTGCAGGCTGTTCCAGATCCCGCTGAAGAAGCCTGATATCGGCTCCCAGTAGGCCACGATCAAACCAGCGGCCACGGCGATCGCCGCCGCCACGATGCCCACCGGCGAGGCCAAGAGGCCGACCACCGCCGCCAGGCCCATGGCCCCGGTGGTGACCACGGTGAAGGCCACGGCCGCTGCGGCCAAGCCTTCCACCAGGGCCGGGTTGTCGGCAACGAAGGCACCGACACTGCTGATCAGCGGCGTCAGTCCGGTGATCAGCTGGTTGACCGCCGGCAACAGCGCCTGGCCCATCTTCAGCGACACCCCTTGCAAGGCGTCGTCGAACTGCTTGAGGTGGGCCGAGGTTTCCCCCAGGGGCACTTGCGGCGCCTTGAGCTGGGTGAGTTGCTGGCTGCTGGCTTGCAGGTCGTCCTCGGCCTTGATCGCCTGCTTGATGCCATGGATGAACGGCTCCAGCAGACCGCCACCCTTGATGAAGCCGCCCAGGTCGAGGGAGCCGAGGCCGCTGCCCTCGATGCTCTTCTTGAAGGCGCCGATCCTGGCGCGGATCCCCGACATCTGGGCTTCGAGTTTCTGTGCGCCGAGCACCACCACGGACATGTGCACCGTGGTCTGGATGTTCGTCAGGCTCATGCTTTGTTGAATATTCGCCATCACTGCACCTGCTGCATCGCATTGATCCGTTGCGCGTGCTCCAGTGACTCGCGGAGCACATCCAATGGCCTGGCCATCATCTGTTCGGGGTCAACCTTCCAGAACCAGGCCAGGTCATAGGCGGCCGCGATCAGGTCGCCGATGGCTGCGACGCCGCACTCATGAAAAAACTCGCGACGGCCCAGCTCAGGCCGTTGAGGTCGGCCAGGTCCAGCTGGTTCACCGAGGACGGTGGGATACCGGCGCAGACCGCGATGTACTTGGCCGCGACATCCATGTCCAGGCTCACTTCCTCGCTCTTGTCGATCCGGTACGGCAGCGCCTTGATGTTGCGCACCTCCTGCACCGTCGGGCGGCGCAGGGTCAGTTCATCGAGCGTTTCGCCGTGGGCTTCGATGGCCACTTGCAGCTTCACGACTTGAGTCATTGCCAGGTCCCCTTCACGCCGTTGAACACCAGCGCGATGCTGGCGTCGTCGCCCTTGGATACCGGCTCGTCCACCAGGTAGGCGCCGGCCAGGACGAAGACCTTGCCGTTGTTGAATTCGCAGGTGACGGTCATGTCGGTACCGGCCACCAGCTGCTTGAGCGGGAAGTCCGGGGTGTGCAGCGCCGTGACCTTGAATGTCGGGGTGACCTCGACTTCCTTGTAGAAACCCGGCACGACGGTTTCACGCTTGGTGGACATCAGCGGCGCCTCGCAGCCGCCGTTGATCGTCAGTTGAGCACCGTCGACCTTGACGTAGCAGGTGCCCGCAATCACTTGACCCATGGTGTTTCTCCCTTCAATAAAAAGCCCACGCAAGGTGGGCTGGATTCACAGTCGAACGCGCGTTCAGGCGGCGTTGTCGTACTGCAGGCGGAACTGGTTGAGCAGCGCGAACACTCGCAGGCCGTTGATGTAGTCCGGCGGGAACAGCACGTTGATGCGGTTCGGGTCCCGGGCATCGCGTTCCACCACCAGGTGCTCGGCGAACAGCTCGGCGTTTTCCACATGGCCTTCCAGCTCCAGCTTGGCGTACTGGGCGATCAGCTCGCCGCGAATGGTGCTCGGGGTGACGATCGGCTGGCCGGCGCCGAAGCGGGTGCCGTCGGCGGCCAGCTTGTGGCGCCCGTACTTGCTGGTGATCACGCTTTGCAGGCGGCGCACGATGTAGGCCGACTGGTGCAGGGTCTCGCTGTCCAGGTAGGAGTTGTCCGCCTGGCCGAACGCGTTCTTCTGGTAGGTGGTGATCGAACGCTGGATGCGCACGTAGCCGCCTTCGTAGTAGGCGGTGGCGATGCCGTAGTTGAGCAGTGACTGGCGCTCGGTCAGGGTGAAGCGCTCGCTGGCCGCGGCCGGGTCCAGGTCTGGCAGGCTGCCGCTCTGGGTCGGACGGCTGGCATCGGCGGAGATGAACACCGCGGTGCGCGCGGCCAGTGCCGCAGCCTGGACCCAGGCCGGTTGCGGAACGCCCGGTTCCAGGGCCTGGATGGTCATGTGCTGGTCGTTGCGCGCCTGCCCGGCGGCGACCAGGGTGCCCACGGTGCCGCGCTTGGCGGTGTAGACATGGCCGAACAGCTGCTTGGCCCAGGACCAGCGACCCACGCTGTCATCCATGACCGCTTGCCAGGTGTTGAGGCTGGCGACGTCGGTCCAGGGCATGCAGATGAACTCGAACGGCTCATCGCCCAGGGCGGCGACCGCGGCCACCTGGTCGGGCACGCCGGCACCACCGGCCATCTTGCCGATGACGATGGCCAGGCCTTCCGGGGTGCTCTCGCCGTTGCTCTTGCCCAGGCGATTGAGCTGCAGGCTGATGTCGTTGCCGCTGTCGCCGGTCCACTTGGCGTTCAGGGTCACCACGCCTTCGGCGGCGCTGGCGCTCAGCGGCAGGTCGGCCGAGGTGTTGATCTTCTGCACCAGGGCGGTGGCCGCCTGGGCCGCGGTGGCGCCCTTGGCGATGGCGGCCTGGACCCGCACGCCGCCCACATAGAGGTTGAGCACGCCGCTCTCGGTGGCGCTGCCGGTCAGGGTCAAAGTGCCCTTGGCCACGCTGCCTTCGCTGTTGTGCAGCGGCAGGCACCAGATCTCGCCGACCGGGTCGGTCTTGCGGAAGGTCTCGTACATGGAGGCCAGCATCGAACCCTGGCCGCCGATGCTCTTGGCCAGGGCCACGCTGGACACCAGCACCAGCTTGCCCACGTCGCTGGCGGGCACGTTGTCGTTGACCTGGGCGACGATCAGCCGGCGCATGGCCGACGAGGCGCTATTGGCCGCCGAGTTGTCCATCTCGGCATAGAACAGCGGAACACGAATGTCCGCGGGGATATTGCTGAATCCGATCGCCATTATTGGGCTCCCTTCGGTTGTGCCGCTTGCACGGCGTTGATGGTGATATCGCCATCGGCCAGACGGCGACGCCACCAGGCGTTGTCCGTGACTTCACGGCCAGTGACCGGCAGCAGGTCGCCCGCTTCCGGATCGGGTACGGCACGGCCAGCGGCCGGCAGCACGGTGATGCGTTTGCTCATTGCTTCAGCTCTCCTGAGAAAGTCAGCTCCAGGCGCCCATCAGGGCCCGGGCTTTTCAAATTGGGATCCGCCGGATCGATGGCATCGACCCGGACCGTGACCCCGGTAAAGGACGGCAAGCCGTCGAGTTCACGTTCATGCCAGGTTTCCGCCGGCTGCCCGGAACGATTGCGCCCCAACTGGAACTCGGCGAAAAAACGCAGGCGATAGAGCAACCGCTCATTGCCCACCGGCACCAGCTCACCACCCTCGTACTGGATCGGGCTGTACTCGGCCCCGGGCTTGAAACCCACCAGCGCACGCCAGACCTCGGCTCGCAGGTCATGGAGCTGGTCCAGGGCCTGTTGCGGGTGAGTGGCATCGAGGAGCAAGGCGACTTCGAAGCGGTCGCGGATGATCTGGCGGAAGGTGTTTTGTGCGGTGGAGGGGGTGGCGAGGTCACTTAGCAGTGCGATGAGTGCCACAGGAAGTGACTGTTCGATGCCGACTGGCAAAACTTCAGGATTAACGCTTCCAACAATACGACCAGTCATACTGGGACAGTTGGTTTTGATCTGTTCTAAAACCTTTATCAACCCCATAAGCCTCCTGAGAACTCACGTAGTAGTCCTGTAAACCAGGACCGTTATAAAAGTCCAAAATTACATAACCCAATCAACACTCAGATCAGTTAAATATAAAGATCGCCGAAAAATTTAAGCCACAATCAAAATCCAACAAAAGTGAGTGCAGACACGTACGCATTGGGCGTTGAAAGTGCTGAGGGGTTTGCCGATGAGCTGGCCGTATTCAAAGTAATAATCAGCCTCAAGGTTCCATTAGAACCGTATCCATAGCCATAGGATGCAATGGCAACAGGGGTCCTTCCCTCTACCCCACCAGGATAGACAAGGTCACCGAACCTATGAGTTGACAAAACCATACTGGCACCCTGAGTTGGATTTACCCTTGTATAGGTTGCCACTCTATATCCATCATAAGGAAGCGAGCTCGACAGTATGGCCCAGCCTTGAGGCTCAAGAAATCCAGCAATGGCTAGCGGAGTGAACTCCGAATCGAATGTTGGAACTCTTTCAGAGTTCCTTACAATCAGACCCAAACCGCTTGCAGATATTGGATTCGCCGAGAACACCGCATAAGAAACGACTACATTGGCTGCGGGTATCGCTTGGAGAAGCAACTGGAATCCAGTCCAGGCGCCAGGGCTACCTATCGCTTTCACCCCCCAGCAATAGAGCCCATCATTAGCCGGCCATTTCGCAGCGATGAGTGGCGGAGCGATGCTGGTAGAGGCAGAGCCGAATGAAATCACTGGACCGCCAATAGACGTACCGGCAGTAGCGGTATAAGTCCCGCTGGCAACCAACCCATAATTAAGGAAATCCGAATCGATGACCAAGTCTCCACCCGGATTCCTGAAAACAGCGCCATAATTCACGAGTAGGCCCCCAGCAGTATGTACCCACCTACATGAAAAGTTGGAGAGGTAGCATATGGGCGCCATGAAACCGTATCACCTGAAATCTCAATGTAAGGGGGGACTGTAGAAACTGGTTGATCTGCAATAAAAAAGTATCTGGTAAATTTTGGATTTCCGGAAAAAGTGAAACTTCCTTTTTGCAGAGCTTCAACCCTGATACTTTTCACAAACCTGAGGTAGCGCCCGGAAAACTCACTAATAACATCATTATTTTTATTTTTTGTTCTCACTCCGAAGCTCATGCTGTCAGATCTCCCATTTGGACCCTCACGACCCCAAGCGAGTCGATAACCTTTATTGCTCGATTATTGATCGTCATCCGACCTTGCCCAGGCACAGTACCATTGATCTCGAAACTCCCGTCTCGACCAAGTTTCCAACCAGTCGTTTGCGGCACATAATTATCAGACTGTAAGTTATCGCCAATCTTCAGCATATTGATACTGCCGTTCTGAATAAACGCAGAGTCTATATAAGTAGCGCCATTCTCAATAACAAACGGAGATACCGCCTTGGCAGTATTAGGGTCGACAACCGCAAACCGATTAGCCGCAACCAATACCTGACTGGTAATAACGCCCTTATCGTTCTCGACCCCGACACCAATCCCCGCCAGATAGGGTTTCCCATCCACCGTCAGTTGCGTCTTGATCGAATACATTGCCGCCAGCTCGCGCTTCATGGTCTCGACTTCGACCTGGGCACCGCCGCCGGACTCGATCTTCTGCAGCAGGTGCTGACTCAGTTGCGTCTCGCTGATCTTGTCGCTGAGGTATTCGAGGATCGGCCCGGCATCCGAGGATGACTGTCCGGTGACCGGCCCATGGAAGGCGCCCAGGTTGCCGATCTTGTCCACCAGGCGCGCCCAGAAGAAGAACCGTACGCCAGCGGCCAGGCCCATGATGGTCAGGTCGGTCTGCGGGTAGGCGTAGTCGCCGAACTTGGTGGCGGTCGCCACGTCGCTGCCCTGGCTGTACCAGATCTCGGTCCGTTGCAGATCGGCGGTGCTCAGCCCGGCCGGGATGCTCCACTTGAGCTTGATGCCGAACACGATCGACTCGGCGTTGAAGGAAGCCACCATCGGCGGCGGTGTGGTCTTGCCGTTGAGCACGGTCTCGGCCGAGGTGGCGAACACCGAGCCGATGTCCAGGGCGTTGATCGCCCGGACCTTGGCCACGTAGCGCCCGGCATAGATACCGCTGACTTCGAAGGCGTTGCCCCCGGTACGTCCGGCGAACACCCAATCCCCGTCGTTCTTGCGCCAGTGCACCTCGTAGGCGATGGCGTTGTCCGGGCGCTCCCAGTCGATGGTCATGACCCCGACCGCGCTGCCCTGGTCGACGAAATGCTCGTTGCGCACCCGCACGTTCTTCGGTGGGTTCTGCACGCTCGGCGGGATCACCGTAACCGGTGGCTGGTCGATGCGCGCGCCGTTGTCGATCGCCGCGAACTTGGCGGCGACATGCTTGACCGCGCTGATGCTGTACTTGATCGCCGAGTCGGAGAAGTCCTCGGCCACCGACAACACGCGAAACTGCTGGACCGCCAGGGTCGGCGAATCGATGGCCCACATCGAATGCACCGGTGGCAGCTCCTCGAGTTTTTTCTCCAGCACCACCCGCTGCACTTCAGCGGGAAAACCGGTGGTGTCGAGGGTAATCGCGCCGCTGTCCCAGGTGATGCGGGTGCTGTCCCAGGTCAGTGGATAACCCACGGACTTGATCACCCGGGAGATCGCCTTGCCAGTGGGCATGATCAGGGTCAGGGTATCGCCGGGGTAGGCCTTGACGTCGGCATCCAGCACCAGGGCGTCCAGGGTCGCCGAGCGCAGGCGCCCGCCGATCCGCCGGCCGGCCCGGTCGTTGTCCGCCACGCGGATCACCTGCCCCGGACGCACCAGGGTGCCGTCCAGGCCCACGGAAAAACTCACGCTTTCGGTTTCCAGGCGGTTGGTCAGCAGCGCCCATTTGCCGATGCGCTGGGCCTGGGCCTGGGAGGTGCAGCCGGTGGCGGTGATCTCGGTCTGCTGCACGCCATAACGGGCGATGCCTTCCGGATCGTCGACGTACTGCACCTTCTGCCGGTAGAAGTCCGCCGGGTCGTTCCAGCTCACCAGGGCCACGCTGTAGCGGGTCTTTTTCGCCGAGCCGCCGTAGACGAACTTGCCGTCGATCACGTTGGCGTTGCTATAGGTGTACACCGGGTCTTCCGGCATGTCGGCCACCGCCATCACCGACCCCGCGCCCCAATAGGCCATGCCGCGGAAGGTGGTGGCCAGGTCCTGCAGCACTTTCAGCGCATCGGCGCGCACCGAGAGATAGAGGTTGCAGGTAAAGCGCGGCTCGGTGCCGCCCTTGCCATCGGACACCGGCTGGTCGCAGTACTGGCCGATGCGGTACAGCTCCCACTTGTCCACCTGGGCGGCGTTGAGCAGGTGCCCGAGGCCATAACGCTGGTGCAGCAGCAGGTCGTAGTAGATCCAGGCCGGGTTGTCGGTCCAGGCCGACTTGAAGGTGCCGTCCCACACGCCGCTGTAGGTCCGGGTGGCCGGATCGTAGTTGCTCGGCACGCGGATGATCCGCCCTTGCAATTCGAAGGAGCGGTTGGGAATCGACTGGAACTGCGAGGCATCGAACTGCAGGCCGATGATCGCCGAACCCGGGTAGCGCAACTTGGCGTCGATCACGTCGGTGATGGACTCCACGCTGGTGGTATCGGCGATTGCCCCGCTGCTGGAGTTCGCCGTCAGCCGCCGCACCCGCACGGTCCAGCCGGCCTTGGCCGCTGGCAGGTCGACCCGGTGGGAGCGCTCGTACTTGCTGGAGCTCTTGCCGCTGAAGGCCGACTGCAGCACTTCGACGAACGCCCCGCCATCGGTGGACAGCTCGATGGCGTAACGCACCGTGTAGCCGTTGGTGTCGCCGTTGCTGGTGTTGGTCTGGGCCAGGCGCGAGACCGCCAGGCGGATGCGCACCGCCGACAGTTGCAGGTTGGTGATGGCGCGGGTCCAGGGTTGGTCGCTGCGCAGTTCCACCGCCACCTGGGACTCGTTCTCCACCGCCGGAAAGCCCGGGATGTAGGTCTGGTCCTGGCTGCCGTTGCGGGTCTCGAGGCTGACCCCGGAGAAGTTCAGGCTGCCGTCGGCGTTGGCCAGGGGCGTCTCGTTGAGGAACACCGAGCGCTTGCCGTTCTTCAGGCCCACGATCTCGCCTTCGCTGACGAGATCGAGGATCCGGGCATAGGCCGTGCTGTGCAGGCTGTCCGGGGCTTCCACGGAGGGACGGGGCGGCTTGGCGCCGCCGCCCTTGCTACCGGCGAGAATAGGGTCGGTCATGGCTTTCCTTCAGGCGAAATGAGGCCCGCGGCATCGCAGGCAGGTGGAAGACGGAAATGCTTAGAGTTGGTCCTGGGCGTAGATGCCGGAGCTGATCACGGTGCTGCCGATGGTCAACTGGCCATAGAGCAGGCCCACCGGGTTGCCCTGGGCCGTGGTATTGATTGGCCCGTTGAAGCTGTAGCTGGGGCGGTTTTCCGGGCGTTCCTGGGCGCCCAGGCCCTTGGGCATGGGCGCGAGCATCTGCGTCACGCCGCCGATCACCATGGTCGCTCCGGTCATCATCATGGCCGTGACTGCCGGGCCGGTGAGAAAGCCGAAGGGGTTGTAGTAGGCCACGGCCATCAGTACCGCGCCGAGGATGGTCTGCAGGCCTCCCGCACGCTTGGAACCACCGAGCACCGGGGCGATGCGGATCACCTGCTTGCCCAGGGGCTGGTGGATATCGGTCTCGGACAGGTTGCGCCGACCGTTGAACACGGCGAAGCGCAGGCCCTTGTCGGCGCTTTGCACCATATAGCGCTCAAAACCCGGGAACTGCCGGAAGTAACCCATCACGTCCTTGAAGCCTGCGCTGATGGCCACCCGGTGTTCACGCCCGAACAGCCGTGCCAGGGAGCCGGACAGCAGCACGGTTTGCATCTTTTGTGGTTCTACGGCCAAGCCCATGGGGTTCTCCTGGCGATAAAAAACCCGCCGCGGCGGGTTGGGATGGACAACGCAGACCGCTGTTTCAGAGCTGGTCCTGGGCGTAGATGCCGGCGCTGATCACCGAGCTGCCGACGATCAACTGGCCATAGAGCAGGCCCACCGGGTTGCCCTGGGCCGTGGTGTTGACCGGGCCGTTGAAGCTGTAGTTGGCACGGTTATCGGGACGGTCCATGGCCCCCAGGCCCTTGAGCTGCGGCGACATCATCTGCATCACCCCGCCCATGGCCAGGGAAATGCCCATGCTGGCGGCGAAGGTCCAGCCAGTGGTGCCGGTAGTCCCGATCAAGGTTGAACTGCCACCCGCGGCGGCAATGCCACCGGAAAAATAGGACGCGGCTACCACCAGGGCGACGCCGATGATGGTCTGCAATCCACCCGAGCGCTTGCTGCCGATGAGCAGCGGGGCAATGCGGATATCGCTGTTGCCGCAAGGAGCGTGCAGGCGATCCTGGCCCAGGTTGTCGCGCCCGAGGAACAGCGAGTAGGTCACCCCGCGATCCTTGGATGCCATCAGGAAGGCCTCGAATCCCGGCACCAGCACGCACAAGGCGCGGATCGCCTCCGCAGCGCTGCCCACCGCCAACCGATGCACCCGGCCGAAGCGGGCTCCCAGCGAGCCGTACAACCGCACGACCCGGACTTTTTGCTGATTCATCACATGACTCCCAGGAAGAAAGATCCCCGGTTGGCAGCCGGGAAAGGCAACGGCCTCAAGCCGACGCCATGAGCTGGCGATGGCGCCAGATGCTGACCGTGACTTCGTCCCAGTAGCCGCCATAGGTGTCGCGCTTGCTGTCGCGGCCATAGAGGTGGTGCAGGATGGAGCCCGGTGCCGGGTAGTGCGCAGGCTCGCTCTTGAGCACGCCATCGGCCAGGTAGATGGCCGCGTGGTTGGGCACCGGCGAGCGGATCTGCATCAACACCACGTCGCCCTGGCGCAGGTCCCCTACCCGCTCGAAACCGGCCTCGGGCAAGTGCTCCAGGTAGAGGTTGCCGCCCTTGTCCCACCAGCCGTCCTCGCGCTGGTAGTCGCCCAGTTCTATACCCAGCTCGCGCCGGTAGTAGTCGAGGATGATGCTCAGGCAGTCGTGCACGCCATGGGCGAAGGCCCGGCCAACCAAGGGTGCCTGGTAGCCGTTGGGCGCCAGTTGGGCCCACTGGCCAATACGCGGTTGGCCGGCGTCGTCCGCCAGCACCTGGACGATGTGCCAGGGCAACCCGGAGGCCTCGCAGGCCACCCGGTCCGCCTCGCTGGGCGTGGCCGAGTAATCCGGGTGGCTGTGGATCACCGCCAGCACCTCGCCGCGCTCCTCGGCTGCCGCGTAGTCCGCGGGAGCCAGGCGAAAGTGCTCGCTGGGGGTGGCGGCGGTATTGCGACACGGCACATAGACCCGCCGCCGACCTTCGCGAATCAGCAACCCGCAGCACTCGCGGGGGTATTCGGCCAGGGCGTGGCGCTCGATGGCCGCCAGGTTCGCCTTGTTCATGTTCAGCTCCGTAGCAGGCCCGCCGCAGGAAACGAACCGTAGGGCAGCGGGTTGTTCTCGCCGAAACGCAGCTTGCAGCTGCTCAGGCGCCCGCCGCATTTATCCTTGGCGGCATCGGTGACGATCACGTCGTTGACGTCCGCCACCGGGCCGCCGTTGTAGCCACAGTAAGGGCCGCGATAACCGCCGCAGCTGAGCCACCAGCAGACGTTGGCGACGATCTGCCGCCGTGGCAGCTGCACGCCGTTGAAGTCCAGGGCGCTGGACAGCTCGAACTGCACCACCTCGTTGTCTTCGGCGACCTTGCGCTCGACGTACCAGATGTCCGGCGGCAGTTCTTCCTCGGGGTCGGCTTCGGGCTGGCCGTCCAGGTACTTGCCCAGGGTCCGGTGGCGAATCAGCCGGGCCCCTACCAGGTCTTCGAAATACAGCACCAGGGCGGTGATGAAACCATCGACGTTGCCCACCGACAGGGTCGGGGTCGGCTGCGAGCCCTTGCCGGTCATTTCGAAGCCCTCGGCCTGGATCGGCCAGGGGGAATACTCGAGCCCCTGCCAGAAGATCGACGACTGCTGGGGGTAACCGTGAAAGCGGTAGAGTTCGGCGCCGAGGCTGGTGGCGTCGAGCTCGAAAAGCTCCACCCACGCGCCAGGCTCCAGGGTCTGGATATCGGCCGTGATCGGCATGGTGTTTCCTCAAGGCAAAAAGAAACCCGCACGCTGGCGGGTGGGGTAGGCAGCTGGCTGCGGCTAGATCAGGCTACGGGCCTCGGCACGTTTCTCTGCGATATCGGCCGGGATGTCCTGGCCGGTTTCCAGCTTGCGCACCACCAGCCAGTCGGTCTGGCGCAGGTACTCCCGGGCCTCGTTGGCTTTCTGGTCCTGCTCAGTGAAGGTTTTCTTGCTCTGCGAGAAGTCCATGGTCGGCCTCGACGGTTGGAGTTACGGGGGGCTGTGCGGGGTGGTTGGTGGGGATCTCCACCGGGCCGGCGGCGGTGACGGTCACAGGCTCAGGGAAGCGGATGGCGTCGGTGGCCGTGGCTTCGTCGTAGGGCATGAGCAGCGTGATCGACAGGACGCCGTCGGCGGACATCACCGCCTTATCGGCGAACAGGGGCGAGTCGATGGCATCGAGCGAAAGTTCGTAGCCCTTCTCAAGCGGTGAGAAATCGAATTCTTCTCCGTTTACCGTAAGTTTGTACCCTTCGACTTTCAAAGTTTTTAATAACTCAAATGTCGGCGCATGAATTGGGGAAAACTTAATTTTTACCATTATTTCCATCTCCCTACAGCTATGTAAGTGAGATTTGCTATTGCGCTAGAAATAGGCGAAAAAAGAGCTATGCTTAGAGTATTAAGTGACGTGCCTTGTACTGCACCCCAGCTTAGCGCGTTTCCAGGATCTTTCGATGAAACCGTAACCACTGGACTATTTCCTACGAATGCAGCCGGAAAATTAAAAGATTGCCATTCAGTAGTAAACATTTGACCGATAGGAATATTAGTGGTGAATCTCTGAGTGGAAGTATTCCAGCAAATCATCGTGCCGTCAGAGAGCTTAACCGCGCTACCGTTCGCGTTCGTGATGAACTCTTCGTTAACCTGCATCCACGACTGGATTGCGCCATTGACACAGCCCCTATAAAACATCTTGTTGTTAGCTGTGCTAAGAATCAGCTGCGTCCAGTTGCCGGTGTCCTTGTCATAGAACGACGTCCTGAGCGTTCCGTACACGCCAGGGGTGGGGCCGTTTAGCGTTCCTGGATACACCAGCAATTCGCCATTTTCAGCCACGTTGTTTGCATCGGTGCAGGTGAACAGCTTTTTTGCACCCACACCGAAGTCACCTTGCATCAGGAGCTTTTTCCACGGCTGCCAACCGCCAGTATCGCGGCGGAACCACATTTCATCAGTGTCATGCGAAAAAGCCAGTTGCGTGGCGCGCTTTGCGTCAACTGAACCCTGAAGGTTTATGTATTCGCCTGAAGCGATGGGACTTGGAGCGCCGCCGTAGGCCGGAGCAAAACCGTAGAGCCCGGTGGGAACTCGCGCGTCAATGGTGTTTCCAGCCGGCGCTTGAAGCGCCCAAGCCCCTACTCCGTAGTCTCCAGCGGTTAAATTGCTATTCCATTGCGACCACGTACCACCGGCCTTGAATCGCGAATACTGCTTGCCCTGACCGGCGCTAACTGCAATCTGAACTGCATATGCGGTGTTCGGATGCGTCATATGGATCACGTAAAACGTTGACGTCTGGAACGGGATAGCGCCGGTACCGTCTGGAGTGACGTAGACAAAAGAGTTTGCCAGCAGGCCATTGAGCTGAACCTCTGGTATCTCTTTGACGTAATCCGCAAGTCCATTGCCTTGCAGGATCGCTTTAACTGCTGGAGAAAAGTTGCTGATGGTGGCCGCAAGCTGGGTCCCGGTGTGGCTGGCACGGGCAAGCAATTCAGCATCCGGCCGGTTCTTCGTGGCCCCTGCCTCGACCGTGCTGAGCTTGTTGTTGATGGTATTGATCTGAGACGCCGCATCACTGGTCCGGTTATCCAGTTCGGCAAAGTTCTCATTGATGATCTGGGCACCGTTGCGCAGGTTGTCGCCGGTGCCATCGTTGGGCTGGGCGCCCGCCTTGATGGTTTTGAGGGTCATGGATGGAAGGCCTGTTCGAAGGTGGCGCTGAGGGTGTACATCCCTGCGCCCAACGGCGAGGGTTGATAGGTTTTGCAGCGGTACAGCCCCTGTTCTCCCAGGGGTGGGGTCCAGTAGAACGGCGTGGCGCCGCGATGGGCGTCGATGAAGGCGATGATCGGCTTGATCCGGCTTTCGTCGCCGACGAAGGTCAGCGGCCAGGACTGGGTCTTGTTGTTGATGCCGTCCTGGACCACCTGCTGGTAGCCGTCGCCGAAGCGGGCCGACTTGAGGCGGAATTCGACGGTGCCCACGGGTTCCACCTTGGGCACCCAGGCGAAGGTTTCGATGGTCATGCTTTTCTCCGGGCGTGAGCCGTCGCGGCCGCTGGGTATCAGCGGCCGTTGATGACGGACCAGATCTGGCCGCCCGGCTTCAGGTCACGGGCGATCTGTTCGGCAGCGCCTTGTCGGGCGGCGCTGGCATAGGCATTGGCGAGGTTCTGCGGGTTGGCGCCGGCGCCCTGGCCGGCACCCTGGCCTTCGCCGACGTTGATGGTCTGCTGGATCACCACCTGCTGGTTGCTGGTGCTGCCGGCCGGTGCGCCCCCCAGCGCCACCACGCCCAGGGAACCATCGGCGCCCCGGCTCAGGGGCATGATCGCCTCGGGCCCGGCTTCGCCGAACAAGGCCATGGGCGCCAGGGTCGGAGCGCTGGCCACGGTGTTGCTGAAGACCCCGCCCTTGGCATAGTGCACGTTGGATACATCGAGCTGCGGGTTAAAAACGGTGGTGGCACCGCCAAGCGAGAACGACTGTGCCGCAGGGGCGGCGCTGGGAAAGAAGCTCGAAACCGCCGTCTTGGCTAGACCGAACATCCAGCTCAGGCCAGCAGAGGCCGCCGTCTTAGCCGCCAGGGTCGCCATGTCCTTGAGCACCGAACTGGCGAAGTCGGAAAAGGAAAACTTGCCCGTGGTAGCAAACGTCATGATTGCCTCATCCATTTTCTGGAAGGCACTGGTGAAGACCGTCTTGGTCTGACCCGCCACGTCATTGCCCTTTTTCACGTACTCCTCGAAAGCGGACACCGCACCAGTCTTCCAGCCATCGAGCAACTCGGTCATCTGGGCAAAGTCACCCTGCACCTGCTGCTTGGCATCGTCGCTCTTGCTTTTCAGGTCTTCGAGCCGAGTCGCATAGTCGTCGCTGTCCTGGGTGATCCGGCCATAGGCATCGCCTTGGGGAAAGCTGATCCCTGCCCGTTCGGTGTAGGTGCTGGGCACTTGCGGCACGCTTTGCTGGTATTGCTGCTCCAGGGTCTGCGCGTAGTCGGTTTCAGCGCTTTTGTTCTGCTTGAGCAACGCCGCCAGGCTGCCCTGTTTCTTGAGGTACTGGTCGACCGCGGTGGTGGCCGGGTCATAGGCCTTGCGCAGGTCGTCGAAGGCACTGGCGCTGGCGTCCAGCGCCGAGGCGGACGACAGGGTCATGGACTCGGCGATTCTCTTGCCGGCCTCGTCGATGCGCCGCTGCATGGTGCGCATGGCCTGGTCGGTGATGCGCTGGGCCTTGTCCAGGGCCCGCTCCAGGCCGCTCAGGTCCAGCCCTTGGGAAGCTGTTGCCATGGGGTTCTCCGGGTCATGAAAACCCGTCGAAACGGGTTCGGGAAAAGTGGCCTGGAATCAGCGCCACTCGTTCATCGCGCGTTCGAGCGACAAGCCCAAACGTTGTTCATGGGGCATGAAGTCCAACAACTCCGCCACGCCCCCGCCCAGCCGGTGGGTCTGCAGCGCCACCAGGGCGCTGCCCGCCTCCAGCCGCCTACCGGTATGCAAGGAGCCATATCGGTCGATATAGCGTCCCCATGCCAGGGCTTCGTGGTAGGTCATGCGTTCCTTGGCTTCGGCAATCGTCCGGCCGCCGACTCCGTTCAGCACCAACTCGTGCCAGAACTCATCGGCGGCCGTCAGTTTTTTGCCGCACCGCCAGTGCCGTTGACCTCATTGACCGCGTTGAGGATCAAAAACCCCAGGGTCGGCTCCAGGCCGTAGGCATCCTCGTAGCTCAGGGCCTCGCCGCCATCGGTGCCCAGTGCCACCGAAGCGGCGATGTAGCGGGCGTTGCGGCTCTGCTCGTTGTCGCTGTCGGCGAACAGCCGCTCGATGACCCCGAAGGACTGCCGGCGGATGTGCAAGGTGAAGGTGTCGGTCACCTCCTTGCCGGTCTTGCTGTCCAGGTGAGTCCAGCTCACCTGCTTCTTCACGGGCTGGGCATCGACGATGCCGCCCTTGGCTTTGAGTTGCTTGAGGTTCATGGCGATGCTCAGGCCTTCTTGATCCAGGTGGAGCCACCGGTGCGCTGGATGGTCACGGTGGTGGTGACCACGGCGTTGAGGGCGAAGTTGAACGGGAAGTCCGAGACGTAGCCGTCGAAGGCGAACCAGGTGCGGGTGGTCGGCAGTTCGAAGTTGTCACCCTTGGCGTTGACGGTCGGCGCGACGCCCTTGCCGTCGGACCAGCCCACGACCCACTTGATGCTGGTCTCGCCATTGGCTTCGGACAGCTGGTGCAGGCGCACATGGCTGGCGTTGGCCGGGTCGGCGTTGAGCCCCAGGCTGGCGGTGCCAGGGGTGCGCAGGCCTTTCTTGTAGCTGCGTTCCTGGGCGTCGAGGGTGGTGTCCTCGATCTGCTCGGCAGGCGCGCCGCCGGGCTCGAAGGAAGTGACGTGCTCGACCTCCAGCACGGTGTAGGGGCCGCTGCCGGTCACGGGCGGGACCAGGGCGAAAATTTGCGTACCTTGGGTAAGAATCGACATCGGGTGTTCTCCAGAAAACAATGAAAAACCCGCGGTTGGCGGGTCGAGGGTGTGTTGCTCGGGGGCGGACCAAGGCGCGGGGCCAGGGCTCAGGGAGCGGGCGAGCCATCCAGGTAGGGGGGCGCGTTGGGGTCCGGTTCACGGCTCTTGATCAGGTCCACCAGGGCCTGGTTGCTCTGCGCCAGCAGGCGGATCGCGCCGTTCAAGGCGGACTGGCCATCGGCCTGGGCCTGGAGGGCGGCGATCAGGCGATTGATGGCCGCCAGTTCTTCGTCATTCATGGCTGGGTGCTCCGTATCCATCGAAGGTGATTGGGCGAGCGCGGGACGGCGTCATTCGCGTCCCTCGGGTAACAACGCCGGGGCCTTGGCCAGGCCGGCCTGCAGGGCGCTCCAGAAACTTGCGTCTTCGTAGCCCATGGCCCAGACGCTGGTGCCGCCCAGGCCCAGGCGCCCGACCAGGGCGGCCTTGCGGCGAATGCTCTGGGCGTCGTCATACCAGAGCACCGGCTGCGCTCGCTCCGCAGTCCACTCGATGCCATCGGCGAAGCTGTTGACCGGGCCCCAGGTGGCGTAAGGAGTGGCCGAGGGGACGTCCAGGTGGGTGGCGGCGTTGTGCTCGGCGATGATTTCCTCGTAGGCCGACCAGTGCACCCGATTGCCGATGCTGTAGTCCTGGCCGTAGGCCGCCAGCCCGGACAGCAGCTTGCCGGCCGGTACCCGCGTCACCGCGTAGGCCAGCAGCGCTTGCTGCCAGTCAAGGCCCGAGCCCGGGCCCGGCCAGACTTCGCCGTGGAAGCCGCCGCTGCTCCAGCCCGGGCCGACCTGGTCGTAGGTCATCAGCTGGAAGTAATCCACCGCTGCTGCCAAGGCCCGGTAGTCGTAGCCTTGCAGGTATTCGGGCTGCTGGTCGTCGAGCTTGGGCGGCACGCTGATGATCAGCTTGCGCCCCTGGGCATGCAGGGCCTGGCCCAGGGCTTTGACATAGGCGGAAAACGCCTGGGCGTTGCGCGGCTCCACCTGTTCGAAGTCCAGGTTGATACCGGCGAACCCGTTCTCCCGGGCCAGCGTCACCAACTGCTCGATGCTGCCGGCGCTCAAGGCCTTGTTGTTGACGATGGAGTGGGAAATGGCCGGGTCGAAGGCGGCGATGTCCTGGTTGTAGTCCGAGACCGTCGGGTACAGCGGCAAGGACTTGGACTTGGCGAACGCGATGATCTGCCGGGTGGTGTCGTTCATGCCCTCCTGGTGCAACTGGCCGGTGACGGTCAGGCCGTAGGTGCTGCCCAGGCCCACGGCCGAGAGGTTGCGATAAAAAGCCTTGAGGTTGCTGTAGGAGGTCTCGACCTGGCCGTCGCTGTAGGCCAGGACAAAGGGCGCGGCCTGGGCCGCACTGGCCAGTGCCAGGGCGCAGCCGCCAAGCAGGCCACGCAAGAACCGCCGGATGCCTCGCTTAGAGGCCGGCTGGATGAGGTTGGAATTCATGAAATCTCCTGCGGGTGAACCGCATCGGGAAAAAAACCGGACGTCCGCAAAGGGTCCGTCCAAAGGCTCGCAGCGGACGCCGCCGACCTAGAGTGGCAGCACCTTCAGCGGCTTGGCCTGGGGTTTCGGCTTGCCCTTGGCCCGGGCCTTGCCCTGCTTGCCAGCGTTGCACTGCACCGTGGTGCTCCAGCCCGACGGGCTGAAGACCTGCTCCACCGACTCCACCAGGTACTCGCCATCCAGCCCGGCCTTGAAGCCCTGGGCGTCGATCAGGCGTTCGGCGAACAGGTCGATGCGCCCGGGCAGATCCAGGCGCAGGGCCGCGGTGCTGCGGTTGAACGCCGCCAGGCGCGCCTTGGCGGCCTGCTGCGCCGCGGATTTGTTCGGGTAGATGTGCCGGTCGGTGTGCACCGCGGGCACCCCGGGCGGGGCACTGTCGTTACCCAGCTCGATCACCTGCAGCTTGCCGCTCTTCTTGTCCTGGTGACGGGTCTGCACCGCCTTGTGGCTGCTGGTGTCGCCCAGGCGAAACTGATAGCGGCTCACCTCGTGGCGGTGGATGGTGACCTTGCCCAGGGCCTTGCCGCTGGCGCTCTGCCCGGCCTGGCGCGGCAGCACCAGCAACTTGCCTTCGGCGACCTTGGCGGTGCAGTCGTATTGCCGGGCCAGGCGGGTGATGAAGTTGAAGTCGGACTCGTTGAGCTGGTCGACCCGCAGGACCCTGGTCGCCACCGGGCACACCGGGGTCCAGCCGTTACGGGCCGCCAGGTCGCGGACCACCTGTTGCAGCGGCACGTCTTCCCAGCTGCCGCTGCGGGTGGTCTTGCCACTGCCGCGCATGTCGCTGGCCTTGCCGCGGATCTCCAGGGTGTCCGGTGGGCCGGAGACCACCACCTCATCCACGGTGTAGCGCCCGAGGCGGGTCAGCCCCTGGCCGGCATAACCCATGAACACCTCGATGCTGGCGCCACGGCTGGGCAGCGCCACTGCACGATCGCGGTCGTCGATGCGCAGCTCGAATTCGTCCGACTCCATGCCGGGTTTGTCCGAGGTGCGCAGGGACAGCAACCGGTCGTTGATCTGGCTGGTAATGTCCCGGCCATCGGCAACGATACGAAACTCTGGGGTCATAAAACGCCTCGCACTGGGTGCCGATCAGTAAAGGAATTTGCAGGAGCGAGACCATGGCTCAGTCCCATAGCTGGACCAGTACCTGCTCCGGTGCCGGCAGGTCCGGCAGCAGGATCAGCACCCCGGCCCGCAATGGCTGGGGCTCGTCGGCCAAGCCCTGGTTGGCATCCAGCACCGCCTCGACGGTGCCGTTCAAATGGCCGTAGTAGTGCTGGCACAAGGTGTCGAGCAGATCGCCGTCAGAGGTTCTGCAAGTCGTCGCCATAGCTTACGAACTCCAGTGAGAAGGCCTGTTTGCGTGGAATGCCGCCGGCCAGCAAATGGCCCTGGTCTTCGTCGATGCTGGTCAGGCACCAGGTGCCCAGGACCTCGCCGTAGCCGGTGGTCAGGCTCAAGGGGCGCAACTGCCGGCCGATGCTGCGCAAGGCCTGCAACTGCCCCAGCCCGCCCTTGAACCCGGGGAAGATCGCCCCCTTGAGGCTGATGCGTTCGTCGCCCAGGCCCACTGCCTGTTGGGCAGGGCTGCGGCCCAGGCGCTCCTGGCCAGTCCAGCGAAAGCTGGTCTGGCGCCGCAGTTCATCGAAGGCCGCCGTGTCCAGGTTGAAGTAATAGGGTTGGGAAGCAGCCCCCAGGAGCTGGAGGATCAGCAGGTGCGGGAACGGCTTGACCGCTTCGGCGGTGGGCGTTTCCTGGGCGGCGAACAGGCTGCTGGGAAAGATCGTGCCCAGGGCCGGGCTGATCTGCCCGCCAATACGGTTGATCGCCGCCCCGACCTTGGCCGTCTGCTCTTGCAAGGCGCCGAGGCGCTGTTGCACCTGCCCGGCTACCGTGACGGCCTGGTTGTACTGGGCCGCCACCTCGCCGACCCGGCTTTGCGCGGCATCGATGCCGCGCAGGATGCGGCGCAGCCGGGTGCCGACTTGCGGCCCGACCACGGGCAGGTTCTCCAGCTCCAGGGCGGCGCCGGTGATATCGCCGATGGCCCCGTTCATGGGCCCCAGCATCTCGTCCGCGCTGCGCCGCCCCGCCTCCGCTGCCGCCACCAGGGATTGCAACCCCGATTGCAGCTGTTCCATGTAGGCCATGGCGTCTCCTTAAACGTGAGGTGCATCGGACAGCTGGCGAGCCGAGGCCTGGCGGCTGTACTCGTCGAACTGCCAACGCAGGTAGGGCTCCAGTTCCCGGGCCAGTTGCGCCGGGTCCTTGAGATCGCCCTGGACCGTGACCGATATCGCCGGCGCAAAGCTGAACTGCTGCTCGATCGCCGGCGCCAAGGGCGCCTTGAAGGGTTCGGCCAGGGTGCTCGACGTGCCGGGCGCCGGCGGCATGGAACGCACCACCTGGCCCATCAGCGGCGGGGTCTGCCCGCTCTTGAAGGAGTTGGCGAGATCGTCCATGACCGGCGGGATGTTCTTGCCGGCGTCACGCATCATCAACGGGCCGGCGGCGGGCATCGACTTGAGCGAGTCATCGCCGCCGAACAGTTTCTTGCCCAGAAAGCCGCCGGCCTCGGTTCCAGCCCAGGCCGCCAGGATTCCCACCCCAGCGCCAACGATGCCGCCAACGACGGTCCCGAGTACCGGCACCGCTGAGCCCACCATGGCACCGGTCATGGCGGAGGCGGCAACACCGGCCACAGCACCTGCCGCTGTACCCAGCACGCCACCGGCCAGGCCTCCGGCAGCCTTGCCATAACCTTCGGCTTTCTCGTCCCGGGTCTTGGCATTCTGGTAGGTGTCTGCAGTCTGAAAAACAGCCCCGGCCACGGACAGAACGCTGCCGCCCTTGATCAGCGGCTTGATCACATTACCGCTGTTTTTAACCGCCGAGATTCCTGCCTCCAAGACCAACGCGCCCTTGCCTGCCTTGCCCGCATTGCCTGAACCAAAGAAGTCCTTCAGCTTCTGGGCGGTCTTATTGGCCAAGCCACCCTTGGCTTTTCCACCCCGCCTCCCCCTGCGTCCCTTGCCTCCTTTCTGGTCACGGCCGGTGTCGATGTCGTAGTCACCGCCACCCAGTGCCTCCGGGTTGGTGACCAGCACCTTCTGGATGAAGTCCGGGTTGCCCATCATCGAGCCCCGGGCCACGTTGAACAGGCCCTTGCCGAGGGTGTAGGCCGCTTGCAACTTCTTCAGCGCCAGCAGGCTGCCGGCCAGGACGGTCACCCCCAGTACCGCCGGAGCGGCCTGGTGGGTCAGCTCGGTCAGGCCGTGCGCCAGCCCGGTGAGGCTCTGGCCCAAGCGGTCGGTGGCCGGGGTCAGGGCCTGGCCGAACGCCTGCTGCAGGTTGTCGACCGCGCCATCGGCTTCCTTCCAGATCTGCGCCGACGTCCCTCGGCGCTCGGCCTGGTTCTTGTCCAGCACGCCGGAGGCCGTCAGCGAGTCCTGCTTGAGCTTCTGGTACCCATCCTGACCCTGGGCGTAGGCCTGCAAAGCGGCATCGACCTGCATGTTGACGAACAGGTCGGCGCCGCGCAGCGACTGCGCCAGGGCGGCCAGCATCGCCTGGGCCTTCTGCGGGTCGGTTTGCTGGCTGATCTGCGCCTGGGCCGCGGTCATCTGTGCGGCCTTGGCCGGGTCGGTGACCTGGATGTACTTCATGGCCAGGGCGAAGCTCGCCTCCAGGGTCGACATGCCTTTTTCCAGGCCGGTCTGCAGCGATCCCTCATAGTCGATGCCGGCCTTGGCATACGCCGCGGCAGTGGCCGGTGAGCGAATCTGGCCCATCCAGCTCTTCAGGTTGCCGGCCGCCTGATCGGCGCCGTTGGCCGTCGACATCTGCAATTGCAGCATCGACCCCACCTGGCTCACCGCATCCATGCCGGTGAGCTTCATGTCCTTGGCGCCTTTGAGCAGGTCGGGCAGCAAGCGGGCCATGTCGGCCGCTTCGAAGTTGCCCGCCTGGCCTTGCAGGGCCATGGCTTCCAGGGCCCGCGCCAGGGTCGTGGGATCGCTGATCCCGGCCTGCGTCTCCAGGGCCCGGATCAAGGTCGCGGTGTCGCCGACGCCGGCCCCCTGGCCAATCACGAACTTGGCCGCCAGCCCGGCATATTGCTGGGCCTTGTCCAACGACGTGCCATTGGCGGTCATCCCGGCGATGAGGCTGGCGACCTCGCCGCGACCCAGCCCGGAGTCCCGGGAAACCTGGAGGACATTGCGCGCCAGCTGCGCCTCTTGCGGGGTATTGGCGATATTGCCCTTGATGGCGATGTCGCGGATCGTCGCCTGGTAGTCGGCGTTGATCTTGACCGGCACCGCCAGCACCCCAACGGCTTTCTTCGCCAGCTCGTAGCTGGACTTGAGGTCCGTCTTGCCCTGCTCGATCTGCCGCTGGCCCCTGGCCCTGAGCTCAAGGCCCCGGGCCGCGCGGCCCAGGGCCTGGTACTCCTGGTTCAGCTTGCGGACCTGGATGCCCTGCTTGCGCAATCCGTCCAGGCTGCTGTCCAGCTTGGCCTGCAAGTCGCTGGCCGAAGCCGCGCCTTGTTTGCGGGCCTGGTTCAGTTCCCGGCGCAGGCGCTGGGTTTCACCGATGGCCGTCGCCAGCCCCCGGGCCTTGCTGGCCTGCTCGTCGAGCGCCTTGATCCGACCTTCCACCGCCTTGGTGGCAGCATCCCAGGTCGCGTCCAGGGCGCCGCCGATCTTTATCACTGTCGATACCAGCGTGTTGTTCGCCATTTGCCGCCCCCGTGGTGACAGGCTCAATCCGTGAGCCACCAGACCATGTCGCAATAGCGCATGGTCATGATTTCCTCAGCGCAAAAATGCAGCTCGCGAGCGAGCCGCTTCGCCGCCACCTTCATCACTGCCGGGTCAAAGCTCGTCGTCTTGCACCAGGCGAAAATAACCGGCCTGCAGGCGTTGGTAGTCCTTGAGGGTCAGGCCCTCCAGGTCCTTGCTGCCGACCTCGGCCAGGCTGGCGAACAGCATCAGCTCGCGCTGTTCGTCATCGCCAGCCGCCGCGCTGTTGGCAGCGCGGATATCACGCACGGTAGGCGCGCGCAGAGTGAGCTTGTCGCACTGCACGCCGTTCATCGACACCGCCTTGCTGAGGCTGATCACCACGTTCTCGGGGCTCAACACCATCCAGGACGGCGTGCCATTGATTGCGTCAGACATCGAGGAAGTTCCTTACAGGCCCAGGGCCGAACGTTGGGCGGCGAGCTGGTCGACACCGTTGATCACGCGTTTCATGCCCAGGGCATCGATCTCGTAGATCAGGCGCCCGTCGACTTCCAGCTTGTAGTAGCTCACGGCGACGTTGTGCTTGATCTCGGCCTTGTCGCCGGACTTCCAGTCGCCCATGTCGACTTCCTTGAGCAGGCCGCGCAGGGTCACGATCACCGGGGTGGTCTTGCCCTTGAGGCCCTTGAAGGCGCCACGGAACACGCCGTTGAAGGCGCTGCTGTCGGTCAGGCCGAACAGCTTGAGGGATTCGCGGCGCACACCGGTGGTGGTGAAGCCGGCCTCTTGCTTCTCCATGCCCATGTCCAGCTCGATGGGCAGGTCCATGCCGCCGACCCGGTGTTCCTCGGTCTTGAGGGTGAGCTTGGGCAGGGTCAGGCTCGGCACGTCGCCTTGAAAGCTGATGCCATCGACGAACAGGTTCATGTTCGCCAGGGTTTCGGGAATCATTGCCATTGCTGCGGCTCCTTAAGCGGTTTTATCGAGGACTTCGGTCAGCCATTGGTTGGTAACCTCGACCCGGAAATTCGGGTTCTCGGCGGGGGGTACGTCGGTAAAGCGGATGTTCCAGTACACCTTGCCCTGCTCCAGCTGGCTGGCGGTGTTCAACTCGGGGTCGGCATAGACCTCGAAGTTGATGATCGCGCCCTGGTTCTTCAGGTCGCGCATGAAGGCCTGTAGGCCCTCGGTGACGTCCTTGACGTAGGTGGCGGTGATGGAGCGGTCCACTGCCCACTTGTGGCCGTAGAGGATGGCGTCCATGACGATGTCCATGGTCCGCACGCGGGTGACGAACGCCCATTTCGGATCGCTGGACAGCGTGCGGTTGCCCCACAGGCGGAAGCCGGCATCACGAATGATGGTGGTGATGTTGGCGTTGTTCAGCAGGTTGGCGCGGCAGCTCTCGTCGCCGTCCAGGAATTCGATGGCCCGGGAGGTACCGGTGACCCCGACGAACTCCTTGTTAGAAGGCGAGGCCCAGAAGCCGTACTCGCTATCGGTCCAGGCGAACAGACCAGCGACCCAGGCCGAGGCCGGCGCATCGACGGTGGCGCTGGCCTGGCCATCCCAATACTGAACCCCAGGATCGACCAGGTAGGCGCGCTTGGCGCCAAAGTTCTTGGCGTACTCCATGGCCGCCTCGTCGGTGGTACTGGGCCCGTCGATGATGGCCAGGCCGCGCAGCTTGTCGCCCAGGGCCACCAGGGCCGTGCCGACTGCCTGGGTAGCACTGTGTTTGGGCGCCACCAGCAGACGCGGCTGGGCGTTGAAACGGCTCTTGCCGTCCAGCAGCGCCTGCAAGCCCGTGCGCTTGCCGCTGGCCAGGACCCCGCCGATGATCGCCGAAGCCTGCTGCTCGGCATCCTCGACCTTGGTCACGCCACAGGCGACGATCACCGCCTTGGCCCGTTGGTAGATGGCCTGGCAGGCCTTGGTGATCGCGGCATTCGGGCCCCAGGCCGCAATGGCTTCGCGCTCGCTGGTGATCAGCAGCAGGTCGTTGGCCTTGGCGCTGACACCCGGGCCCTCGGTGAAGGTATCCACCAGGCCGATGATCGAGGACGTGGGCAGCGCGATGGTGCGTGCGCCGGTGTCCACGTTGGTGACGGTGACGCCGTGGAAAAAACCACTCATGGATAAGCTCCAGACATGAAAAAGCCCCGGGTGGCGGGGCTGGAAGAGAAGACGGTGCGCTAAGGCGCGGATATGAAAACGCCCCGGATGGCGGGGCGTTTAGGCGAGCAGGCCGGATAGCCACTCGGGAGCCGGTGGTCGATGTTGACTCAGCGGAAATTCGCCGGACTCGGGCCAGGCGCGTAGAGCACGGCGGTAGGCTTGGAGCTGGCTGTACTGGTCGGCGGTCAGGGTGGTAGCAGCGCCGTCTTCCAGTTCGTCGCGGTGTCGCATGATAATGGCGTCAGTTGCGGCAAGTTGTGCATCCCGCCAGGCTCGCTCGATAACAGCCAACTCTTCATCACTTAGCTTCGTCGGTTCTATGGCTATCGGATACCCATCTGCATCAGGAACGATCAACTTTCCATTATCTTGGGCAGCCAGTAACTCGGCGTGCTGAGCATTCGTGATTTTCTTTGCACCCTTCGGAATGGTGCAGCCAGGGCTTCCGAATTCGCCGTGGTCCTTAGAATCAAAAAAGCCCCCACGAGTATCATTGATACGACAGTAATACATAGCGGCCCCTTAGTACCCGATAGCGATGTAGTCGAACTGATAGTTTGTATTACTACCTTTTGAAACTATTGCGCCCGATCGATCCCGCGCCGTGTGAGTAAATGCCGCCGGACAAGATACCCAGCCATTCATGATTAAGGCAACGCAGTGTGTTGGGAATGAAATCGGAAATGTGAGCGGGATATTTGCCGCCGTAGATGTTGAATTTATGAAACCTGTTTTTATTGATAAGCCAGGGAGTTTCTGGCTCGCCCATTCCAACCCTAAAACCGAGGCAAAGGTGGCTGCGTATTTCAGCATCGCTACACCTGAAGCGATCCATTGCGATCCATTGCTAACAAGCATTACCGATTCACCATCGTTCACTGAGATGCTTGAAGCCGGAGCGAGCGAGCTGTTCAGAAAGATAGTGTCAGCGCCCTGGCGCAGAATCGAACACGACAAAGACGATGCACCAATGTTGACTACCGATCCAACCGGCACACTGCTCAGCAGCGGTAGGGCCAAGGTGTTACAGGCTCCGAACACATTGATATGAGCATTGACTTGCGACGGTTGGATCACCTGCCCCGCCGTGCCATAGCCGAAAGCCCGACCGAATCCACCAATGGCGCGCTGCACAAACTCAGTCGTTGCTACTCCTTTACCGTTGGCGAACTGCACCGGTGTGGGTGCCTTCGGCTCGCCTTGAAAGTTCGGGGAGTTAAGCGGTGCAAAACCCTCTGTCACGCTCTGAAAGTCCAGCGCCGTCGTGCCCAGGATGATTGTGCCGTCGGTGATCAACTGCCAGCGGGTGTCGGCCAGGATGGCGCCTTGCTCCACGGATACGATCAAAGCCGAGGTTACCTTCGCGCTGGTATCCGCGTCTGCGGTGCGCGTCCAGGCCCCCGCTGCTGCGCTGTATAGGCCATTGTCTTTGGCTGCGGCCTGGTTCTTCACTAGAACCCGGTCGCCCGCTACCAATGACACCCCATCCACGCTTTGCAGCCCGGTCAGGACGATGTTGGCGGTAGTGGCAGCCCGTACCGACTGCTTGCTGTCGAGCTTGTGGATCTCCTCCAATACCTTCGCGTCAACGTAGGATCGGGTCGCCAAGACAATGCTCGGGTCGATCTTGAGCTCGACGTTGGCCGTGTTGCTGACGATCAGGTTCATACGCACGACCTGGGTGCGGCCGGAGCCCTGAGACAGCAGGGGCTTGAAGCTGGGTGCGCAGTTGGCAACGGCCACCAGGTCGCCGGCGGTGTCGTACAGGCCAATCTCACGAATCCACCAGCCGCCGACGCTTTCAGGAATGACCTGCTCGGCGATGATGATGTTGGGGTTGTTCGGGTCAACCTTCAGCTGATTCAGCGGTGCCCGCCGGCGCTCGTTGATCAGTTGGGTCTGCTGCTCGTTCGGCATCGGTTCGGTGTTGTTGGCATCACCCACGCCCATCTGGGCGAAGGTCCAAGGCACGCCCAGGGCATCAGCGTTGGCTTGCTTGGCTTTGCCTACGGCGGTAAGGATCGCGTAAAACTGGCTGTTCTGGTCTGTCATGGGTAGATGTCCATGGTGTCGATATTGTGTTCACGGCCACCCAGGCCGATAAAGCCGCTGACCTCGATGTCACGCTGCACTGGGGGATAAACGTCGATCTCATCGCCGTCACACTGCGCGACGCCGATATTTAAAGAGCCCTGGGTTTCGAGGCTGATCGCCAAACCGGTCAAATGCCGAGTCACAGGCTTGGCGTCATCGATCAGGCGCTCCAGCTCGCGGTACATCGCCTCGGTGATCCCGGTATCGAGAACGCCAACCTTCAAGGCAAAGGTTCCGGGCACTCCCTTGGGCACGGTGTCGAACCACTCGATGATCTCGATCAGGTAACCCAGAGGTTCCACCACCCGGCGCAGCGCACCGATGGTGCCCTTGCGGGCATGGATGAAGAACGAGGCCTTGATGGCGTTGCGCTTGACCGTCTCGGACCAGGTCGGGTCCCAGCGATCCACGGACCAGGCCCAGGCCAGTTGCGAGAGCAGGTGCGCCGGGCAGGTGTCGGGGTTGTACAAGGTGCGCAGGACGACGGCGGTATCGCCGGTACTGGCGGCGGCCAGGGCGCGCTCCAGCGGGGTGGCGTTGATCGGCAGCAGGCTGCTCATGTCAGCCTCCCAGCGTGATGCTGTAGCCGGTGCAGTAGGCTGCCTGGGCCGGGGTCGGGGCGATGTCCTGCCAGTTGGCCAGGTCGACTCGGGAGACCCCGGCGACGTGCAACTGGGCATCGATGGCCGAGCGCGGCACTTCCAGCCCGAGGCGCCGGCGCGGATTGATCCAGGCCGCCAGCCTGCGTCGGGCCTCGGCCAGCGCAGCATCACTTTCCGGCCCGGGGCCTTTCATGTGCAGCACCGCCTCGATGCGATAGGGCAGCACCTGGGCGCTCTGTACCGTGACCCGATCGCCCAGGGGCCGCACGTCCTCGTCATTGAGGGCGGCGGCCACCGTCGCCAGTAGTTCGGGAGCGACACTGCCGTCGCCCTCCAGCCCCAGCACGGTGACGGTGACGCAGGCCGGCGACGGGCTCTGGGCCGCGGCATCGGCCACCAGGGCCGAAGCGTTGCGGGCATGCAGGATGTAGCTGTTGCGCGGCCCGGCGGTGGTCAGGCCTTCGTAGGCCAGCTGGATGCGTTCGCGCAGGGCGTCGTCACTCTCCTTGACCTCCGGCGTGGGCGGCAGCGCTTGCGGGTCGGCCGGACGGATGACCAGGCGCTTGAGCTTGACGTTGGCCGCCAGCTGGTCGAGGTCGCTGCCCTGGGCGTGGGCCAGCAGCAGGGCCTTGGCCGCATCGTTCACCCGGGCCCGCAATTGCAGGTCGCGGTAGGCCGCCAGTTCCAGCAGCTTGACCACCGGGTCGCTCTCCAGGGCGGCGCTCCAGTTGCCGCCCATGTGCTGGCGGAAGGTCGCCAGCTTGTCTTGGTACAGCGCTTCGAAATCCAGGGCTTCCAGCACCTGTGGCGCCGGTAGCGCCGATAAATCCAGGGTGCTCATGCCGTCACCTCCAAAATCGCACTATTGCCCAGGTATTGGCCCGTCAGTTGAAAGGTGATCTGGCCCGCCACCAGCGAAACCACCTGCACCTGCTCCAGCTTCAGCCGCGGCTCCCAGCGCAACAGCGCCCGGGCCACTTCGGCCTGCACGGCGCTTTTCCAGCCACCGGTCACCGGCAAGTCGACGAAGCGCCGCAGGTTGCTGCCGTATTCCGGGCGCATGCGCCGGCTGCCCAGGGGCGTGCCCAGGATGTCCTCGATGGACTGGCGCACATGGGCGATGCCCGACAACGACTGGCCGGTGCGGCGATCCATTCCGATCATCGCGTCACTCCTGCGCGTGCAGATCCGGGTGCTGGCCCAGGTAATCCCGGGCGAGGTTGTCACTGGCCTCGACCGCGACCTGGCCGTTGGCGACGTTCAGCATCCGCCCATCGCGCAGGACCAGGACGCGGGAGGTGTAGGCTGTGTCGCGGAACACGACCGGGCCGGTGTTCTTTTTCTTGCTGCTCATGGTTGCTCCAGGCATAAAAAAGCCCGCGGTGGCGGGCGGGTGGTCATTGCGGCGCGGCAGTCGAGCCACCGCCGGGCATCACGCCCGGATGGGTATGGGTGGAACCGACGTTCACTCCGTTGTGCTGCAAGCTGGCGCCGTTGATCTGCACATCACCGTTCAAGGTGATCTGCCCGGTCAGGCTGATGGTGTCGGCCTTAGCCGTGATCGCGCTATCGGTGATCACCGCCGAGCTGCCGGCCACCTGGATGGTCACGGTGCCGCTGGGCAGGCTGATGCTGTAGCTCTTGGCCTGCCAGTCGTAGACCAGCGAGCCGCCGTCGTCGAAGCGCCAGACCTCGACGTGGTCGCGGTTGTCCGGCTGGGTCCCGGCGTTGCCATACAGCCCCGGGACGAAGGTGCCCTGGGCCGGCTCGCCGCTGGGGCTGATCAAGGCCCCCTGCTCGCCCAGGCTCGGCGCTCGCCAGTGCCGGGCCTTGCCGGCGGCCTGGCTGTGCCAGCGCACCCAGGCGCTGGTCCAGCCGGCGCCATCGGACACCCGCACCATGGCGGCGGCCAGGTCGACCCCGACCACGCTGCAGGGAATGATCAGGCCAGCGAGCATGCGGTCATGGGTCGCGGCGACAAAGCTCATGCCAGTTGCTCCGGGGAGAAGTAGCCATCTTCCTGGCCGGGCCCGGTGTCAGGGCTGAAGCCAAGCAGTAGCGATCCCGGCCCCTGGTTGTCCCAGGGCCACTGTTCCTGGCCGAGGTACACCAACTGCTGCCATTGCACGGTCCAGGCCTTCTTGCGCCACGACTCGTTGGTGGCGTCGGCGGGCTTGGCCCGCACGCTGGTGGTGCCCTCGACAAAATCGAGGTTCCAGTGCTGGCAATGCAGCAGGTCGGCCATTTGCGCCGCCAGTTCGACCGCCTGCAACGCTGCCCCTGGCAGGTTGGCGTCCACCAGCATGCTGGCCTCGAACGTGGCCTTCACGCCGCTACGGCCATCGCCCGGATCAGCGTCTGGGTCCATGGCGGTGATGGCAAAGACGATGGCCGGCCTGGCCAGGCCATCGGGTGCCTCGGGGAACGCCTGCACCGCCTGGACAGCGGGCATCGACGCCTTGATCGTGGCGGCGATAGCGTCGTGCAATATCGTCAGTTCGCTCATTATCCAGTCCTGGAATCGGGCCGACGGCGATACCGGCGAGGCCCTGGCCCGTTGGCCGGCGCGCTGGTACCACTGTCGATCAAGACGCATGAAAAGCGCCGGCCAGCGCTCCACCGGCCGGGCACAGGCAAGGTGCCCCCGCCCGAGCTTGCCGGCAGGTGCAAATGGGGTTGATGAAAGGCCGTTCAGGATCGATCGGAGTGCGAGTCACGCTCGGGCACCTCGCACACACCGATGCGCTTGGCCGCCCAGCGCTCGTAGAGGCCGATGGCGACGTCGGCGCCGGCCATGGCGGTCAGGCAACCGAAGGCGCAGGCGGTCCAGATCGAAACGCCGGCGGCATACAACAGCATGATCGCCGAGACACCACAGATCACACAGGCTCCAGAACGCAGCACCAGGCGTCGCAGCAGTGCCCAGCCACGGGCGCCCTCCTTGTCGGCACGCCACATTTCACCGGACACGCCACCCAGCAGCGCCAGGACGATGACCATCCAGATCGGCATATCCAGCAACGCTTGTTGCTCGTTTGTCATTCAGGTCTCCCGTGTGGATTGGGGCCAAAGAAGCGGCCGGTTGATGAAAACTCGAAACGATGATTCAAGGGGTCCCTGTCCATTGGCGGCCCACGTTAGGCAGGCATTCCAAAAAGCCCGGTCGCCCGGGCTTTTCAGTAATGCAATCCTTGGTCTTTCGGCGCTACTGGCGCGGTACGGACCCATTCAAATTGTTCCTCCGACCGCGACCCCTGTCCGCCGGATAACTGCTTCTGGTGCTTTACGCTGCACACCCGGGTCAGTTGCCAACCCTCTGAACCGTCGAGGCCGGTTCATCGCTGCCTTTTGCTTGTGCCACTAAAGAGCGTTGTTGCAGCCGTTTTCGAACGGCTTGAGGCGAATATTATGCACTCATGCATATGCAGTCAATGCGCAAATGCATTTATTTATGCGCATTTTTTGCTGCCATGCATGGAGGCCGCATAGGCATTGGGGATGAAGGGGTTTTGCGGGACAAAAAAAAGCCCGCTCAGGGGCGGGCTTGGTTCAAGGGTGACGGGCTAGCGGGCGTACATGCCCCACCAGAAAACGTGACCGAGGATGCTGATCTGCTCTTCCTGGATGTCCTGGAAGCTGTAGTCCTCGTCAGGATGCTCATCGCGGTTGAAGCTGCGCAGGCGGATACCGGTGGGCAGGCGGTACAACTGCTTCACCCGCAGCTGGCCATTGTGATTGATGGCGTACAGGTCGCCATCGACGATATCGCCAATGGCGCACTTGCCGGCATTGACCCCGACCGTGGCGCCGTCGCGCAGTACCGGCAACATGCTGTTGCCGCGCACCGTGACGCACTTGGCCTGGTCGAACTGCACGCCGTTGTGCCGCAGGCTGCGCTTGCCGAAGCGCAGGCTGGCGCGCTCGCTCTCCTCGATGACGAATCTTCCTGATCCAGCAGCCAATTCAACCTCACGCAGAAAGGGAACCGACACCTCGTCGTCATCGACGGGGGTGTCGTCGTCCCACAGGCTTATGTCCTTGAGTTCCGAATGAATCTCGTCGCGCACAGCACTGCGGGCCGGGGCGATACCCACGCGCCCGCGCAGTTGGTCGGTGCTCACCTGGAAGTACTCGGCGATCTTGGAAATATGCTTGTCCGAAGGATCGACGATCTTCCCGCTGAGAATCCGCGAGAGAGTGGATTGAGGCACGCCGGTGCGACGGTGAAGCTCCGTGGGGGAGATTCCATCGCGATCCAGCAGCTCTCTTAAGACGGTAGAAACGTTGCGTATTTGCATAAAGCGCATATTGCTCGAACTTTATCGGGATGACAAATGCTGTTTCGCATATTCAATGCATTTATTCCGCCGCCCGGGCTTGTCCCTGGCGCCTGCGAGGCCGCCGGCACCCGTGGTAACCTTGCGCCCATCAGCCAGAAGCCGGGCCCGTGCGCCCCTTTGCATCAGCCATTCAACGAATCCGTCTATATATATCAATGAGTAAAAATACCTCCGATCTGTCTTCTCACACGCCGATGATGCAGCAGTACTGGCGGCTCAAGAACCAACACCCCGACCAGCTGATGTTCTATCGCATGGGCGACTTCTACGAGATCTTCTATGAGGACGCGAAGAAGGCCGCCAAGCTGCTGGACATCACCCTCACTGCACGTGGCCAGTCGGCAGGCCAGGCGATTCCCATGTGCGGCATTCCCTACCATGCCGCCGAGGGCTACCTGGCCAAGCTGGTCAAGCTGGGCGAGTCGGTGGTGATCTGCGAGCAAGTGGGCGACCCGGCCACCAGCAAGGGCCCGGTGGAACGCCAGGTAGTGCGGATCATCACGCCCGGTACGGTCAGTGACGAAGCGTTGCTGGACGAGCGCCGGGACAACCTGATCGGTGCGGTACTGGGCGACGAGCGTCTGTTCGGCCTGGCGGTGCTGGATATCACCAGCGGCAATTTCAGCGTCCTGGAGATCAAGGGCTGGGAGAACCTGCTGGCCGAGCTGGAGCGTATCAATCCGGTTGAGTTGCTGATCCCGGATAATTGGCCGCAGGGGCTGCCAGCGGAAAAACGCCGTGGCGTAAGACGCCGGGCGCCCTGGGACTTCGAGCGCGACTCGGCGCACAAGAGCCTGTGCCAACAGTTCTCCACCCAGGACCTCAAGGGTTTCGGCTGCGAAACCCTGACCCTGGCCATCGGCGCCGCGGGCTGCCTGCTCAGCTATGCCAAGGAAACCCAGCGCACCGCCCTGCCCCATTTGCGCAGCCTGCGCCACGAACGCCTGGACGATACCGTGGTGCTGGACGGTGCCAGTCGCCGCAACCTGGAGCTGGACACCAACCTGGCGGGCGGGCGCGACAATACCCTGCAATCGGTGGTCGATCGCTGCCAGACCGCCATGGGCAGCCGCCTGCTGACCCGCTGGCTGAACCGGCCGTTGCGTGACCTGAAGGTCCTGGAAGCACGCCAGTCTTCCATTACCTGCCTGCTCGACGGCTACCGCTTCGAACGCCTGCAACCGCAGTTGAAGGAAATCGGCGATATCGAGCGGATCCTGGCGCGAATCGGCTTGCGCAACGCCCGGCCACGGGACCTGGCGCGCCTGCGGGACGCCCTGGCGGCACTGCCTGAACTGCAAGTGGCGATGACCGAGCTGGAAGCGCCCCACCTCAAGCAGCTGGCGATCACCACCGCTACCTATCCGGAACTGGCGGCGCTGCTGGAGAAAGCCATCATCGACAACCCGCCAGCGGTCATCCGCGATGGCGGTGTGCTCAAGACCGGCTACGACGCCGAACTGGACGAGTTGCAATCGCTGAGCGAGAACGCCGGTCAGTTCCTGATCGACCTGGAAGCGCGGGAAAAAGCCCGGACCGGCCTGTCCAACCTTAAGGTCGGCTACAACCGCATCCATGGCTACTTCATCGAACTGCCGAGCAAGCAGGCCGAACAAGCACCGGCGGATTACATCCGGCGCCAGACCCTCAAGGGGGCCGAGCGCTTCATCACGCCCGAGCTCAAGGCTTTCGAAGACAAGGCGCTGTCGGCCAAGAGCCGCGCCCTGGCGCGCGAGAAGATGCTCTACGACGCCCTGCTGGAAACCCTGATCAGCCACTTGCCTCCCCTGCAGGACACCGCCGGAGCCCTGGCCGAACTGGACGTGCTGAGCAACCTGGCCGAACGCGCCCTGAACCTGGACCTCAATTGCCCACGCTTCGTCAGCGAACCGTGCATGCGCATCACCCAGGGCCGTCACCCAGTGGTGGAGCAGGTGCTGACCACACCGTTCGTGGCCAATGACCTGAGCCTGGACGACAGCACGCGGATGCTGGTGATCACCGGTCCGAACATGGGCGGTAAGTCCACCTACATGCGGCAAACCGCGCTGATCGTGCTGCTGGCCCATATCGGCAGCTTCGTGCCGGCGGCCAGCTGCGAATTGTCCCTGGTGGACCGGATCTTCACCCGGATCGGCTCCAGCGACGACCTGGCCGGCGGGCGCTCGACCTTCATGGTGGAAATGAGCGAAACCGCGAATATCCTGCACAACGCCACCGAGCGCAGCCTGGTCCTGATGGACGAAGTGGGGCGTGGTACCAGCACTTTCGACGGTCTTTCCCTGGCCTGGGCTGCGGCAGAACGTCTCGCCCACCTGCGGGCCTATACCCTGTTCGCCACCCACTACTTCGAACTGACGGTGCTGCCGGAAAGCGAACCGCTGGTGGCCAACGTGCACCTCAATGCCACTGAGCACAATGAACGGATCGTCTTCCTGCACCACGTCCTGCCCGGACCTGCCAGCCAGAGCTATGGCCTGGCCGTAGCCCAGCTGGCCGGGGTTCCGAGCGATGTGATCGTCCGCGCACGGGAACATTTGAGCCGCCTGGAAACCACCAGCCTGCCCCATGAACCAGCAAAACCGGCACCGGGAAAAATCTCGGTTCCACAGCAGAGCGACCTGTTCGCCAGCCTTCCGCATCCTGTATTGGATGAACTAGCCAAGCTGGAACTGGACGACATGACTCCTCGTCGGGCACTGGAAATGCTTTACACATTGAAGACACGCATCTAACGCGAACGACTTCAAGCTGTTAGAATCTCGCGCGGTTTGGGATGCTGTGGACTATTAGCCTGGTTCACAGACTATCGCTCCCAAACCTGGCGACCCCAATCCTGTAGGGGCTCCGCTGCCGCCGCCTGAGGAGAAAATTAGAAATGACCTTCGTCGTCACCGACAACTGCATCAAGTGCAAGTACACCGACTGCGTAGAAGTCTGCCCGGTGGACTGCTTTTACGAAGGGCCGAACTTCCTGGTAATTCACCCGGATGAGTGCATCGATTGCGCGCTGTGCGAGCCTGAATGCCCCGCTGTAGCCATTTTCTCCGAGGATGAAGTCCCGGACGAGATGCAAGAATTCATTCAGCTGAACGTCGAGCTGGCAGAGATCTGGCCGAACATCACTGAAAAGAAAGATTCGTTGCCCGATGCCGAAAAGTGGGATGGCGTCAAAGGCAAGATCAAGGATCTCGAACGCTGATATTTTCTGCGTTCCTTGAAAAGGCCCCTTGCGGGCCTTTTGCGTTTCTGGGGCCAGGGATTGGCGACTGTGCTTTTTGACAGGCAAAAAAAAGGGGCGGTATGACCCGCCCACATTTTTTCCCTAGTCCCTGTGTTCCTTGTCATCATCCTGATGAATCGCTTCTTGCGATGTCCTGACCATCATCCTTGATGGCTGTGTCTATCCGTCGACACAGGGTTGATATTAGAGACTTCCCAGATAACGGCAATCGCACTATCAGCGGGAAATCCTGTCAAAGTAGTTCAACACGAAATAAAAAATCTTTTTAAATCAATAAGATAAAAAACACCTCAAGCTTATCTAGACAACTCAGAAGTGACAAAAAACCAATAGATTACGAAAAAGTAATCTTTGGCTTACATGGCGATTAAGAACACTTCCGTTTCTTCCCCCTAGCGTCTGGCAACACGCTTTCATACCGCCCATGAAAAAGCCCCGAACCAGTCGGGGCTTCTTGTCAGCCGGTTCAGAGGCTACTGAAACAGCGACTCACTGGACAAACCGTTCTTCTCGAGGATCTCCCGCAGGCGCTTGAGGCCCTCAACCTGGATCTGCCGCACCCGCTCACGGGTCAGGCCAATTTCCAGGCCAACGTCTTCCAGGGTGCTGCTCTCGTGCCCTCGCAGGCCAAACCGGCGTACAACCACTTCACGCTGTTTTTCGGTCAGCTCGGAAAGCCATTGATCGATGCTTTGCGAAAGGTCGTCGTCCTGCAACAGTTCACAAGGATCCGTCGGACGCTCGTCGGTCAGGGTGTCCAGCAGGGTCTTGTCCGAATCCGGGCCCAGCGAGACGTCCACCGAAGAAACGCGCTCGTTCAGGCCGAGCATGCGTTTGACTTCCGCCACCGGCTTCTCGAGCAGGTTGGCGATTTCCTCGGGAGAGGGTTCATGATCGAGTTTCTGCGTCAGCTCGCGGGCGGCGCGCAAGTAGACGTTGAGTTCCTTGACCACATGGATCGGCAACCGGATGGTCCGGGTCTGATTCATGATCGCACGCTCGATGGTCTGGCGAATCCACCAGGTAGCGTAGGTCGAGAAACGGAAACCACGTTCGGGATCGAATTTTTCCACCGCTCGGATCAGGCCGAGGTTGCCCTCTTCGATCAGGTCCAGCAGCGATAACCCACGATTGACATAGCGCCGGGCGATTTTCACCACCAGCCGCAAGTTGCTTTCAATCATGCGTTTACGCCCAGCCGGGTCGCCACTTTGCGATAGACGCGCAAAGTGCACTTCCTCTTCGGGAGAGAGCAATGGAGAAAAACCGATTTCATTGAGGTACAACTGCGTCGCATCGAGCGCGCGGGTGTAGTCAATATATTTGTGTTGCTTGATCGCAGCGGAGCTTTTGGATTTGGTGCGAACGGAAGGTGGAGTTGCCCCCTCATTATTCGACATCGAATCCATATCGATTCCGCTCTCCATCAGGAGAACTTCATCGTCGATGTCAAACTCCGGCACTTCTTTACTGAGAGCCATTGTTATAGTCCTTTGGTGAGTTCGACCTCAGGCTCGAGCGTCGCCTATATCCCTGGCAACACTGGAACCTGTTCCCTCTACGTGAGCGAGTGGAACAGGTTGGTAACGGATCAACGACGTGGCAGGAATTGCAGCGGATCTACAGGTTTACCTTGTCGGCGA
Organism: Pseudomonas sp. KCJK8993; assembly: GCF_046230915.1. NCBI lineage: Bacteria > Pseudomonadati > Pseudomonadota > Gammaproteobacteria > Pseudomonadales > Pseudomonadaceae > Pseudomonas > Pseudomonas sp. KCJK8993. The sequence continues at coordinate 69,417 of NZ_JBJJLO010000001.1, read as the reverse complement.
ATCTCAAAGTGCAGTTTCACCCGGTCTGTACCAGTTGATCCCATCTCGGCAATTGTCTGTCCGACTTTGACCTGCTGCCCCTCCCGAACCAGAAGCTTACGGTTGTGACCATAAGCGCTGACGTAGGTTTCGCTGTGTTTGATGATGACTAATTCGCCGTAGCCCCTTAAGCCACTCCCGGCGTAAACCACCGTCCCATCAGACGCAGCTAAAACAGGCTGTCCCAAATCCCCGGCGATATCAATGCCTTTATTCAAACTACCGTTTGAAGAAAATTTTCCAATGAGAACACCGTTGGAAGGCCAGCCCCAACCGGTCGGCGCAGGACCTGCCGGAGTGGCTGGAACCGGCGTCGGAGCTGGGCTCGGCTTGTTCGCCGGGCTGGTCGCGGCACCTGTTGCCGCAGATGTGGTGGTCGTCGCTGGGCGACGAATGACCGTGGTTTTGCTCGAGGAAGAAGCACCGGAGGACTGGGTACTGGTTACCACACTGGCCGGCGCGGTACCGGTGCGGCCATCGAAACGAATGGTTTGCCCCGGGTGGATGGTATAGGGCTCGCTGATATTGTTGCGGGCGGCCAACGCCTTGTAATCCCAGCCATAACGGAAGGCGATGGAGAACAGCGTATCCCCGCGACGCACTTCGTATTGGCCGGTGGTCACGGTCGGGCGCTGCGGTGCCGCATTGCTATTGCGATCAACCACTCCGACGCTGCTGGACCTGGTGCTGGAGCAACCAACCAACAAGGAACTCAAGACAAGGCCAATCATCAGTCGCTGAAAGCTTGTTGTACCCATACGCTGCGCAATGACCGTGAGACTCACCCGCCGCTCCCTTTCTGATGGTTGACGATATAGATTGCCTGGCTCAGGCATGAAATGACGCAAGTATAACCGCACGCCGGTGCCTTACCGCCGGCGCGGCGCAGGGGACGGCCGGGGTTTATCACGGGGCGTCGCCCGATACGTTGACGATCGACACGCCACTAAGACACAGCCCGACGAGCAGAATTCATCCAGTTCGCAGAAATGCTCAGGCCAGGGGGCCATTGAGCAGGGGTACAAACCGCACCGCTCCCAGGACATGCCGGGCAAAGCCATGTTCTTCGCGGATGATCAACATCAGCTGTTGTACTTCACCGGCGCCAACCGGAATCACCATGCGCCCACCCGGTGCCAGCTGGTCGAGCAGCGCCTGGGGAATATCGGTGGCCACGGCGGTCACGATGATGCCGTTGTAAGGTGCCAACGCCGGCCAGCCCTCCCAGCCATCGCCCCAACGAAACACCACATTACGCAGGTTCAACTCCTGCAGGCGCTCCTTGGCCCGATCTTGCAGGACCTTGATCCGCTCCACCGAGAACACCCGCTCCACCAACTGCGACAGCACCGCGGTCTGGTAGCCGGAGCCGGTGCCGATCTCCAGCACCTTGTCCAGGGGGCCAGCCTCCAGCAGCAGCTCGCTCATGCGGGCCACCATATAAGGCTGGGAAATGGTCTGGTTATGGCCAATGGGCAGTGCCGTGTCCTCATAGGCCCGATGGGCCAGTGCTTCATCGACAAACAGATGCCGTGGCGTACGCCGGATGACTTCCAACACCTGGGGGTTGGACAAGCCTTCATCGTAGAGCCGCTGGATCAGGCGTTCGCGGGTGCGCTGGGAGGTCATGCCGATTCCCCGGCGCAACAGATCGTCTTGCTCACGGGCCATCAGCGCAGCCCCTCCAGCCACCCGTCCAGGCTCCTGAACGCATCATTGAAGGTGCGATCCAACTGCAGCGGGGTCACGGATACGTAGCCCTGCATGACTGCATGGAAATCGGTGCCAGGACCGCCATCCTCGGCGTCCCCGGCAGCAGCGATCCAGTAGCCGGCCTTGCCCCGTGGGTCCACCACCTTCATGGGAGCCGCGGCACGGGCGCGATGGCCCAGGCGGGTCAGTTGGATACCGCGGACACGATCGAGCGGCAGGTTGGGAATATTCACGTTCAACACCGTCCGTGGTGGTAGATTCAGCAAGCCTTGCGCCTCGACCAGCCTACGCGCGAAATGGGCTGCGGTGGCGAGGTTCTCCACTTGCCGCGAGACCAGCGAAAAGGCAATCGCAGGGCGCTGCAGGAAACGCCCTTCCAGGGCGGCCGCGACAGTCCCGGAATACAGCACGTCATCCCCAAGGTTGGCCCCCAGGTTGATGCCCGAGACCACCATGTCCGGTTCATCCTCCAAAAGGCCATTGAGCCCCAGATGCACACAATCGGTCGGCGTGCCGTTGATACTTATATAGCCATTGCCGAGAGTATGCGGATGCAACGGACGGTCGAGCGTCAGCGAGCTGCTGGCGCCGCTTTTGTCTTGATCCGGTGCGATAACCACGCACTCGGCATGATCGGCCAGCGCAGCATGCAGCGCGGCGATACCGGGTGCGGTTACCCCATCATCGTTAGAAATCAGAATACGCATGGGCTGTCCGTCTGCCCCACCGGCACCAGATCGACGAGTTCGCGCACCAATGCGGTGGCGAAACATCCGGCCGGCAGGACGAATTCCAATTGCAGAATGTCAGGCACGGGATAATGCCACGTCAAACCGCCAATGGGCAGCCGCAGGATGCGTCGTTCGTGCTCCATGCCGGCTTTTACCAGCCAATCGCACAGCACCGGTTCGCGGACGGCGACGCCCTGCTCCAGGATCTGGGTGGCGCCTGAGGCGGGCGAGTCGCCTTTACCCCATAAGGGCCCGGTGGGATGCAAGTCGAGAATGGCCAGGCGCGGATCGTCGCACTCGTCCGCTCCAGCCATGAAGAAGCTGCGGCTGTCGGTGAAGGCCAGCAGATCGCCCACCTGGGCCTGCTGCCAGCTGCCGTCGGCCACCCGTGCGCCCAGGGCCTGGTTGAACAAGTAGCTACGAGCGGCGGACAGCAAGCGCGAACGCACGTTGCGCTGTTCCGGCAACGCCTGGCGTGCCGCCCAGTCCCGGGCATCCGCCAGGTTGCCGCCGTCATGGCCAAAACGCTGGGCACCGAAGTAATTGGGAATGCCTTGCCGGGCGATCAGCTGCAGGCGGGCATCGATCGCCGCGTGATCCGCCCGCAGCTCGGTCAAGCGCAAGGTGAAGCCATTGGCTGCATGGGCGCCGCGTTGCAGCTTGCGCCTGTGGCGGCTGGCCTTGAGGATCTTCAGGGTGTGGTTTTCGGCTGCCGCCAGGTCTGGATCGGCCTTGCCCGGCAGTTGCACGCTGAACCATTGGCGAGTCAGGGCCTGGCGGTCCTTGAGTCCGGCATAGCTCACCGTACGCAGCGGGACCCCGGCGGCCTTGGCGATCCGCCGGGCAGCTTCTTCGGTATTCAGGCCACGCTTTTCCACCCACAGCCATAAATGCTCGCCATCGCCGCTGAGGGGAATATCCAGGACCTCATCGACCTGGAAATCCTCGGCCGTGGCCTTGAGCACCGCGCTTCCCAGGGCCTCGCCATAGGCCCGTGGGCCCAACAGTTGCAGTTCGTTCATGCGCGCAGCAACAAGGCTACGGAATGCACCGCAATACCTTCCTCGCGCCCGGTGAAACCAAGCTTCTCGGTGGTGGTGGCCTTGACGTTCACCTGATCGAGCTCGACCTGCAGGTCGGCGGCAATCAAGGCCCGCATGCTTTCTATATGGGGCGCCATCTTCGGCGCCTGGGCGACGATGGTGTTGTCGACGTTACCGACCTTCCAGCCCTTGGCCTGGATCAGCGCGACAACATGCCGCAGCAAGACACGGCTGTCGGCCCCCTTGAACTGAGGGTCGGTGTCAGGAAAGTGCTTGCCGATATCGCCCAGCGCGGCAGCGCCCAGCAAGGCGTCACTGAGCGCATGCAGCAGCACGTCGCCATCGGAATGGGCTAGCAGCCCGGAGTGGTGGGCGATACGCACACCACCCAAGGTGATGAAGTCGCCCTCAGCGAAACGGTGCACATCGTAGCCGTGGCCAATACGCATAAAAAAACGCCCCGAAAAAGTCAGGGCGTGATTCTACCTGCTTTGCTGGCCATTAGGGCCGGTGCGAGCGCCCCCACGGACAAGCGCCAAGGTTTGTGCGATCTAGCCATTCAGCGCCTGCGCATGATGGCGCAGGTGGTCATCGATGAAGCTGGCGATGAAGAAGTAGCTATGGTCGTAGCCCGGCTGCAGGCGCAGCGTCAGCTCATGGCCGGCCTGCTTGGCCGCCAGTTGCAGGGCCTCAGGCTTGAGCTGGGTGGCGAGGAAGTCATCACGGTCGCCCTGATCCACCAGCAATGGCAGTTTTTCGCTGGCCTCGGCGATCAGGACACTGGCATCCCATTCACGCCAACGAGCGCGCTCTTCCCCCAGGTAACGGGAAAACGCCTTCTGCCCCCAGGGGCAATCCATGGGGTTGCTGATGGGCGCGAACGCCGACACCGAACGGTAGCGCCCGGGATTGCGCAAGGCACAAACCAGGGCCCCATGCCCGCCCATGGAATGGCCGCTGACACCACGCTTGTCGGAAGCCGGGAAATGCGCCTCCACCAGCGCCGGCAACTCATGGACCACATAATCGTGCATCCGATAGTGCTGGGCCCATGGCGCCTGGGTCGCGTTGAGATAGAACCCGGCGCCAAGGCCAAAGTCCCAGGCCCCGTCCGGATCGCCAGGCACCCCGGCACCGCGAGGGCTGGTGTCCGGCGCGATGATGATCAGCCCCAGCTCGGCTGCCATGCGCTGGGCACCGGCCTTGTGCATGAAGTTCTCGTCGGTGCAAGTCAGGCCGGACAGCCAGTACAGCACTGGCAGCTTGCCGCCCTGCTCGGCCTGGGGCGGCAGGTAGACGGCGAACACCATGTCGCAACCCAGTACCTGGGAATGATGCTTGTAGCGTTTATGCCAGCCGCCGAAGCTTTTCTGGCAGGAAAGGTTTTCCAGACTCATGGCAGACCTCCAGCCACAAGCTACAAGCGTCAAGCTGCAAGCAGGTAGCGCCCCCTCTTGCAGCTCATGGCTTGCAGCTTGACGCCGCTCTTAGAAGTGGATGACCGAACGGATGCTCTTGCCTTCGTGCATCAGGTCGAAGGCCTTGTTGATGTCCTCCAGGCCCATGGTGTGGGTAATGAAAGTGTCCAGCGGGATCTCGCCCTTCTCGGACATCTCCACATAGCTCGGCAGTTCGCTACGGCCACGCACGCCGCCGAAGGCCGAACCGCGCCAGACACGGCCGGTCACCAGCTGGAACGGACGAGTGGCGATCTCCTGGCCGGCGCCGGCCACGCCGATGATCACCGACTCGCCCCAGCCCTTGTGGCAGCACTCCAGCGCGGCGCGCATCAGTTGCACGTTGCCGATGCACTCGAAGGAGAAGTCCACACCGCCATCGGTGAGATCGACGATCACTTCCTGGATCGGACGATCGTAGTCTTTGGGGTTGATGCAGTCGGTGGCCCCCAGTTGGCGGGCGATCTCGAACTTGGCTGGATTGATATCGATGGCGATGATGCGCGAAGCCTTGGCCTTGACCGCACCGATCACCGCCGACAGGCCAATGCCGCCCAGGCCGAAGATCGCCACGGTGTCACCCGGCTTGACCTTGGCGGTGTTGAGCACCGCGCCAATACCGGTGGTCACGCCGCAGCCCAGCAGGCAGACCTTCTCCAACGGCGCTTCTTTCTGGATCTTGGCCACGGAGATTTCCGGCAACACGGTGTACTCGGAGAAGGTCGAGGTGCCCATGTAGTGGAACAGCTGCTGGCCCTTGTAGGAGAAACGAGTGGTGCCGTCCGGCATCAGGCCCTTGCCCTGGGTGGCGCGGATGGCCTGGCACAGGTTGGTCTTGCCCGACAGGCAGAATTTGCACTTGCCGCATTCCGGGGTGTAGAGCGGGATCACGTGGTCACCCACGGCCACCGAGGTCACGCCCTCGCCCACTGCTTCCACTACTGCGCCACCTTCATGGCCGAGAATCGACGGGAAGATGCCTTCCGGGTCGGCACCCGACAGGGTGTAGGCGTCGGTGTGGCAGACACCGGACGCCACCACCCGCAACAACACCTCGCCAGCCTTGGGCATGGCGACATCGACTTCAACGATCTCGAGGGGTTTCTTGGCCTCGAAGGCAACGGCAGCGCGCGACTTGATCATCCTGGTCTCCAGCGAATAAAAACGAAACAGGGAGTGTAAAACAGCGCCTTGCGATGAATAATCCGGCCAAAAGCAAAACATTATTGCCATCCAGGGATAATCCTCATGAATGAAAACCGCTGGGAAGGCATCGACGAGTTCGTCGCCGTGGCCGAATGCAGCCAGTTCACCGCTGCAGCAGAACGCCTCGGTGTCTCCTCCTCGCATATCAGCCGGCAGATCGCCCGCCTGGAAGAACGCCTGCAGACTCGCTTGCTGTACCGCAGCACCCGGCGGGTAACCCTGACCGAAGCCGGGCAGACCTTCCTCCAGCATTGCCAGCGCTTGCAGGATGGGCGGGAAGAGGCGCTGCGCGCCGTGGGCGACCTGGCCAGCGAGCCCAAGGGCATGCTGCGCATGACCTGCGCGGTGGCTTACGGCGAGCGCTTCATCGTGCCACTGGTGACCAGCTTCATGGGCCTGTATCCGCAGTTGCGGGTGGATATCGAATTGAGCAATCGGCCCCTGGACCTGGTGCACGAGGGGCTGGACCTGGCCGTGCGCCTGGGACGCCTGCAAGACTCGCGACTGGTGGCGACCCGCCTGGCTCCCCGGCGCATGTACCTGTGCGCCTCGCCGTCGTACCTGGAACGCTACGGTCGTCCCCATAGCCTTTCGGAGCTGGGCCGGCACAACTGCCTGATCGGCAGTTCGGATATCTGGCAACTGGAACAGGATGGCCGCGAGTTCGCCCAGCGGGTTCAAGGCAACTGGCGCTGCAACAGCGGGCAGGCGGTGCTGGATGCGGCGTTGCAAGGAGTGGGCCTGTGCCAGCTGCCGGACTACTACGTGCTGGAGCATCTGCAGAGCGGCGCTTTGACCTCCCTGCTCGAGGCCCATCAGCCGCCGAACACGGCGGTATGGGCGCTCTACCCGCAACAACGACACCTGTCGCCCAAGGTGCGCAAGCTGGTGGAGTATCTCAAGGAAGGCCTGGCCCGGCGCCCGGAGTACCAGGAACGGTAGCAGCAGGCCCATCGCAACCTGCGGCTACAGCGGTGGGTCAGCGGCGGTTGGCCCAGCGCTGGCGCAACCACTCCAGGTCTTCCGGCCGGGTGACCTTGAGGTTGTCGGAACGCCCTTCGATCAGGCGCGGAGCCTGGCCAGCCCACTCCATGGCCGAGGCCTCGTCGGTGATCGCGACATCAGCCACCAGGCTGTCGGCCAGGGCCCGGTGCAGCGCGCCAAGGCGGAACATCTGTGGGGTATAGGCTTGCCAGATCAGGCTGCGGTCCACGGTCTCCAGGACCCGCCCCCGCGAGTCGATACGCTTGAGGGTGTCCCGGGCCGGCACAGCCAGCAGGCCACCCACAGGGTCGTCCGCCAACTCGGCCAGCAGCTTGTCCAGGTCATCCCGGGCGAGGTTAGGTCGCGCGGCGTCGTGCACCAACACCCAATCATCATCCGCAGCGCCTTGGGCATGCAGATGAAGCAAGGCATTGAGCACTGAGTCGGAACGCTCCGCACCGCCGTCGACCCGCTGGATTCGTCCATCCTGGGCGCAGGCCAGGGTCGGCCAGTAGGGATCGTCGGGAGCAACGCTGACCACCAGGCCCTTGAGGCCGGGGTGGTCGAGGAAACAGCCAAGGCTGTGTTCGAGAATAGTGCGGCCGCCCAGTTGCAGGTACTGCTTGGGACGGTCCGCGGCCATGCGGGCGCCAACGCCCGCGGCAGGAATCACGGCCCAGAAGGCCGGCAGCAGATCGCTCATTGGGCCAACTGGTAGAGGGTCTCGCCCTCCTTGACCATGCCCAGTTCATGGCGAGCTCGTTCTTCGACGGTCTCCATGCCCTTCTTCAATTCCATGACTTCCGCATCGAGTACGCGATTGCGCTCCAGCAGGCGCTCGTTTTCAGCCTGCTGGTCGGCAATTTGCTGGGTCAGGTCGGCGACCTGGGCCAAGCTGCCGTTTCCCACCCAAAGGCGGTACTGCAAGCCAGCCAGCAGCAAGAGCAAGACCAGGAACAACCAATTGGGACTGCGCATCGAATATCGGGTATCCAGTGAAAAAAGACAGCCATGCCAGCAACTTCGGACCTACTGATAGCACGAAGCCTGGAAAAACCAGGCTTGTGCTCTTAAGGCATCAGATTAGTGGCAAAAAACTCGCTGTAGCGACTTTTGCGACACAATCCGGTGTCTTTTTACCATCTACCGCTTAACCGCGAAACTCGCTACGGCCGTTGTACTTGGCCTTGCCGTTCAGTTGCTCTTCGATACGCAGCAACTGGTTGTACTTGGATACGCGGTCGGAGCGGCACAGCGAGCCAGTCTTGATCTGGCCAGCCGCGGTACCCACGGCCAGGTCGGCGATGGTGGAGTCTTCGGTTTCACCGGAACGGTGGGAGATCACCGCGGTGTAGCCAGCGGCCTTGGCCATCTGGATGGCTTCCAGGGTCTCGGTCAGGCTGCCGATCTGGTTGAACTTGATCAGGATGGAGTTGGCGATCTTCTTGTCGATGCCTTCCTTCAGGATCTTAGTGTTGGTCACGAACAGGTCATCGCCCACCAACTGCACCTTGTCGCCGATCTTGTCGGTCAGGATCTTCCAGCCCGCCCAGTCGGACTCGTCCAGGCCATCTTCGATGGAGATGATCGGATAGCGCTGGGTCAGGCCCTTGAGGTATTCGGCGAAACCTTCGTTGGTGAACACTTGGCCTTCACCAGCCAGGTTGTACTTGCCGTCTTCGTAGAACTCGCTGGCCGCGCAGTCCAGGGCCAGGGTCACGTCGGTGCCCAGGGTGTAGCCGGCGTTGGCCACGGCTTCGGAGATCACCTTCAGGGCGTCTTCGTTGGAAGCCAGGTTCGGCGCGAAACCACCTTCGTCACCCACTGCGGTGTTCAGGCCACGGGCCTTCAGCACTGCCTTGAGGTGATGGAAAATCTCGGTACCCATGCGCAGGCCTTCCGAGAAGGACTTGGCGCCGACCGGCTGCACCATGAACTCCTGGATGTCGACGTTGTTATCGGCGTGCTCGCCACCGTTGATGATGTTCATCATCGGCACCGGCATCGAGTAGACGCCAGGGGTGCCATTGAGGTTGGCGATGTGCGCGTACAGCGGCAGGTCCTGGTCCTGGGCTGCGGCCTTGGCAGCGGCCAGGGACACGGCCAGGATCGCGTTGGCGCCCAGGTTGGCCTTGTTCTCGGTACCGTCCAGCTTGATCATCGCCTGATCCAGCGCCTTCTGGTCGATGGGGTCTTTACCCAGCAACAGGTCACGGATCGGACCGTTGATGTTGGCTACCGCCTTGAGCACACCCTTGCCCAGGTAGCGGCTCTTGTCGCCATCACGCAGCTCCAGTGCTTCACGGGAACCGGTGGAAGCACCGGACGGAGCGCAGGCGCTGCCGATGATGCCGTTGTCGAGAAGCACGTCCGCTTCGACAGTGGGGTTGCCACGGGAGTCGAGGACTTCACGACCTTTGATGTCGACGATTTTTGCCATTGTTGTAAACACTCCAAAGTTGACGAAAACGACGCAGCTGTAGGAAATCTTCTACCGTCGGCAAGGCGGGGAAAACAGGCAGTCTTGCAGACGATAAGGCTCAGGCCCGAAGGCCCGAGCAATAATCGTGCGGTACTTTACCGGAGAAACTGGTCTTACGCGGTTTCTACCGTCGGAAAACTCTTGACCAGTTCGTCCAGGGCCTTGAGCTGGGCCAGGAACGGTTCGAGCTTGTCCAGGCGCAAGGCGCAAGGACCATCGCACTTGGCATTGTCCGGATCAGGATGGGCTTCGAGGAACAGGCCGGCCAGGGACTGGCTCATGCCCGCCTTGGCCAGGTCGGTGACCTGGGCGCGGCGACCACCGGCCGAGTCGGCGCGGCCGCCCGGCATCTGCAGGGCGTGGGTCACATCGAAGAACACCGGGTACTCGAACTGCTTCATGATGCCGAAGCCGAGCATGTCCACTACCAGGTTGTTGTAGCCGAAGCTGGAACCACGCTCGCAGAGGATCAACTGGTCGTTACCGGCTTCCACGCATTTGGCCAGGATGTGCTTCATTTCCTGGGGCGCGAGGAACTGGGCTTTCTTGATGTTGATCACCGCGCCGGTCTTGGCCATCGCCACGACCAGGTCGGTCTGGCGCGACAGGAAGGCCGGCAACTGGATGATGTCGCACACCCTGGCCACCGGTTCGCACTGGTAGGGCTCGTGCACGTCGGTGATCACCGGCACGTTGAACGTCCGCTTGATCTCCTCGAAGATCCTCAGTCCTTCCTCCATGCCCGGACCACGGAACGAGGTAACCGACGAACGGTTGGCCTTGTCGAAGCTGGCCTTGAACACGTAGGGGATACCGAGCTTCTCGGTAACCCGCACGTACTCTTCGCAGACCTTCAGCGCCATGTCACGGCTTTCCAGCACGTTCATGCCGCCGAACAGCACCATCGGCTTGTCGTTGGCGATCTCGATGTTGCCTACGCGGATGATCTTCTGCGCCATCAGGTTCACGCCTTCTTCTGGTGTTGAGCCAGTGCCGCCTTGACGAAGCCGCTGAACAGCGGGTGACCGTCACGCGGAGTGGAGGTGAACTCAGGGTGGAACTGGCACGCCACGAACCATGGATGATCCTGGCTCTCGACCACTTCCACCAGCGCGCCGTCTTCGGAACGACCGGAAACCAGCAGGCCGGCCTCGATCAGCTGCGGCAGCAGGTTGTTGTTCACTTCGTAGCGGTGACGGTGACGCTCGGTGATCACGTCGCTGCCGTAGCAGTCGTGGACCTTGGAGCCCGCGACGATCTGGCAATCCTGGGCGCCCAGGCGCATGGTACCGCCCAGGTCAGAGGCTTCGGTGCGGGTCTCGACCGCGCCGGTAGCGTCGGCCCACTCGGTGATCAAGCCGACCACAGGATGGCCGCTGGTGCGATCGAACTCGGTGGAGTTGGCGTCTTTCCAGCCCATGACGTTACGAGCGAACTCGATGACTGCCACTTGCATGCCGAGGCAGATACCCAGGTACGGGACCTTGTTCTCACGGGCGTATTGCACCGCGGTGATCTTGCCTTCCACGCCGCGCAGGCCGAAACCGCCCGGAACCAGGATGGCATCGGCGCCTTCCAGCAGGCCGGTGCCCTGGTTCTCGATGTCTTCGGAGTCGATATAGCGCAGGTTGACCTTGGTACGGTTCTGGATGCCCGCGTGGCTCATCGCTTCGATCAGCGACTTGTACGCGTCCAGCAGCTCCATGTACTTGCCGACCATGGCGATGGTGACTTCTTTCTCGGGGTTCAGCTTGGCGTCCACGACCTTGTCCCACTCGGACAGGTCGGCGCTGTTGCACTGCAGGCCGAAGCGCTCGACGACGAAATCGTCCAGGCCCTGGGCATGCAGCACACCCGGGATCTTGTAGATGGTGTCGACGTCTTCCAGGGAGATCACCGCACGCTCTTCAACGTTGGTGAACAGGGCGATCTTGCGACGCGACGAGGCATCCACTGGGTGGTCGGAACGGCAGATCAGCACATCAGGCTGCAGGCCGATGGAGCGCAGCTCCTTCACCGAGTGCTGGGTCGGCTTGGTCTTGGTCTCGCCGGCGGTGGCGATGTACGGGACCAGGGTCAGGTGCATCAGCATTGCGCGCTTGGAACCGACTTCGACCCGCAGTTGGCGGATGGCCTCGAGGAACGGTTGCGACTCGATGTCACCCACGGTGCCGCCGATTTCGACCAGGGCCACGTCGGCATCGCCGGCGCCCTTGATGATGCGGCGCTTGATCTCGTCGGTGATGTGCGGGATCACCTGGATGGTGGCGCCCAGGTAGTCGCCACGGCGCTCCTTGCGCAGCACATGTTCGTAGACGCGACCAGTGGTGAAGTTGTTGTTCTGGGTCATGGTCGTGCGGATGAACCGCTCGTAGTGGCCCAGGTCCAGGTCGGTCTCGGCGCCGTCGTGGGTGACGAACACTTCACCGTGCTGGAACGGGCTCATGGTGCCCGGGTCGACGTTGATGTACGGGTCCAGCTTGAGCATGGTGACCTTGAGCCCCCGCGCCTCCAGGATGGCCGCCAATGAAGCCGAGGCAATGCCTTTCCCCAATGAAGAAACAACACCGCCCGTGACGAATATGTAGCGCGTCATGAAAAACCCTAGAAGTCTGCGTTAAAGCGGTCAGTGCCGCCGGGGAAAGCGAAGGAAGGCCGAAGCCCCCGATCACCTGCATTAATCACAGTGCACCTTTCAAAAAAACCGCCGCGTTGTGACAGACCGGATGCAAAAACACCGGTACGTTGCTCGCTACACATTTTTTGGAATCGCCCAGCAAAGACTGCTTGGTAATCGGCAACTCCTGCAATTCAGGCGAATCCACAGAAGTTGTATCAAGAAGGGAGCGTAGTCTACCGGAAAGCCCCTTTCAGCTCAAACCTTGATCGCCAGTCGGCGGCTGCCAGTGCAATTGCCAGCCACCCCGGGCATTTGTGCCGGCCATTGGCAGGTTCGCCACCGCCAGCAGTTGTTCCCGGCGATACAACAGCGGCAATCTGCCACGGACAAAGGCTGGCACCCCTGCCTCGTTCAGCAGGCGCTTGAGATCGCGATGGCCGCGATCAGCCACCTGCATCACCTCGCCACCACGACGATAACGGATGCTCAGGGGACCATCCGGCACCGAGCCGCTGAACGTCACCTGGCCGTTATCCGGCAAGCACAGCGGTTGCTGGGGGTCATGCCACTCTGCCCCCTCCCCGATCGGCCGCAGCCAGGCTCCGGACAACCACCACAGGTGCATCCCCGCACGATGCAACTCGCCATCCGCCAGGCGCCAGATCGGCGAGGCTGCGCTCCTGGCATCACGCAGGGTTTCCCAGCCGACCCAGTGATCGGTGTCCGGCAAGCGGGTGAACCTGGCCAACCAATGACCGAGGGCATTGCGCTGGCGCGCGGCGGACAGCTCTCGCAGGGGTGCCAAGGCCAAGGTTGGCAAAGGCAGCCAGGCCGGATTCCGCTCTTGTTCGGCGGCGAGCAGGTCCATCGACGCTAGCTCGTCGAGCAAGCCCCGGGCCTCGCCAAGATGCGCGGCACTGCGAGCGATACTGGCCCCGGCCCGGGGCCAGCGCGACTGCAGCGTCGGCATGACCTGGTGTCGCAAGTAATTGCGCGAATAGCGATGTTCGCTGTTGGTGGGGTCCTCGACCCAGACCAGTCGATGCTCGGCCGCATAGCGCTCCAGTTCGGCGCGAGGTACGTCGAGCAAGGGGCGCAGCAAGTGCCCACGCCCCAGGGAACGGCACCGGGGCATCGCCGCCAAACCCCGCACTCCGGCACCGCGCAATAGGCGAAACAGCAGGGTTTCCGCCTGGTCGTCGCGATGCTGGGCCAACAACAACAGCTCATCGCTTGCCAGCGACTGCTCGAAAGCACTGTAGCGTGCATCCCGGGCGGCACGCTCGAGGCTGGCGCCAGCTGGCACCTGGACCCGAACCACCTGCAGCGGTACGCCCAGGGCATCGCAGACTTCCTGGCAGTGCTGTGGCCAGGCATCCGCCACCTGTTGCAGGCCATGATGGACATGAATCGCCGCAAGCGCCGGGAGGCAATGCTGGCGCGCGAGGTTGGCAAGCAGGTGCAGCAGGACGGTGGAGTCCAGCCCTCCGGAGAAGGCCACGCGCCAGGCGCTGGCTTGGCGCCAGGGGGCCAGGGTCTGCAGCAAAGAGTCGGCAAGTGTCATGGGTTCAGGACCTGCGGCAGCGATCAGCTGGCCTTGCGGTTGCACCAGAACGAACAAGACGCCGTGATCGAAGCGATCGACGGCGCCAGGTTCGCGAGCAGGTCTGCTCCGGCAAGCCGGAGCGGCAGTCGGTCAGAGACCGTAGCTCATCAGGCGGTCATAACGACGGGCCAGCAGGGTGTCGTTGTCCATTTCCTTGAGCATCGCCAGTTGCGAGCTGAGTTCGGCCCGGATCAGCGCGGAAGCGGCAACAGGGTCGCGGTGGGCGCCGCCCAGCGGCTCGGCGATCACCTTGTCGACGATACCCAGGCCCTTGAGGCGCTCGGCGGTGATGCCCATGGCTTCGGCAGCGTCGGCAGCCTTTTCCGCGGTTTTCCACAGGATCGAAGCGCAACCTTCCGGCGAGATCACCGCATAGGTGGAGTACTGCAGCATGTTCAGCTGGTCGCATACGCCAATGGCCAGGGCGCCGCCCGAACCGCCCTCACCGATCACGGTGGCGATGATTGGGGTTTTCAGGCGAGCCATGACCCGCAGGTTCCAGGCGATCGCTTCGCTCTGGTTGCGCTCTTCGGCATCGATGCCCGGGTAGGCGCCCGGCGTGTCGATGAAGGTCAGGATCGGCATCTTGAAACGCTCGGCCATTTCCATCAGGCGGCAGGCCTTGCGGTAGCCCTCCGGACGCGGCATGCCGAAGTTGCGGCGAACCTTCTCGCGCACTTCACGCCCCTTCTGGTGGCCGATGACCATCACCGGCTGCTCATCCAGGCGAGCCACGCCGCCCACGATCGCCGCGTCGTCGGAGAAGTGGCGATCGCCATGCAGTTCGTCGAACTCGGTGAAGATGTGCTGGATGTAGTCCAGGGTGTAGGGACGACGCGGGTGACGCGCCAGACGAGCGATCTGCCAGCTGGTGAGCTTGCCGAAGATATCCTCGGTCAAGGTCTTGCTCTTGTCCTGCAGGCGGGAGATCTCATCGCCGATATTCAGCGAATTGTCATTACCGACCAAGCGCAACTCTTCGATCTTGGCTTGCAGGTCGGCGATCGGCTGTTCGAAATCAAGAAAATTCGGGTTCATAGGCGTCCGTCTGGGCTCGACATCCAGGGAAACTGGGGCCGGCCGGTTGTCTGTTCGCGCCCTACCTTAAGGGACGGGCGCGATGAGGTCGATAGTAAAGATCAAGTAACGACAAGGCGTAATGCTGGCACCTGACCGTCAACGGTATTGCAGGAAGACGTTGTCTTTGCCGAACTGGTCACGCAGGGCCTGAATCAAGCTGTCCGCCGGATCGATGCGCCAGGCCTCGCCGAACTGCAGCAGGGTCTTGGCATCGTCGCGGCTGTACTCCATGGAAATCGGGCACGCGCCGCGGTGGCGCTTGAGCAGATCGCCCAGCCAGCGTAGCTGATCGCCCTTCAGCGCATCGCTGTGGACTTTCAAGCGCAGGCTTTCGGCCAGGTTGGTCCGTGCATCCTCCATGCTCATCACCCGCTTGACCCGCAGGCGCAGGCCGCCGGAGAAGTCATCGTTGCTGACCTCGCCCTCCACGACCACCATGGCGTCGGTCTGCAACAGGGCCTGGGCAGCCATGAAGGCGTCGGCGAACAACGAGGCCTCGATTCGCCCGGAACGGTCGTCGAGGGTGATGAAACCCATCTTGTCGCCTTTCTTGTTCTTCATTACCCGCAGGGCAATGATCATCCCGGCCACGGTCTGGGTATCGCGCGCCGGCTTCAGGTCGATGATGCGCTGGCGGGCGAAACGGCGGATCTCGCCCTCGTACTCGTCGATCGGGTGGCCGGTGAGGTACAGGCCCAGGGTGTCCTTCTCGCCACGCAGGCGCTCCTTGAGCGTCAGTTCGCGAGCCCTGCGGTGGTTGCCATAGACGTCGGCATCCGCCTCGACGAACAACCCGCCGAACAGGTCGGCGTGGCCGCTATCGGCGGTCCGGGCGGTTTGTTCGGCCGCCTTGATCGCCTCTTCCAGGGCCGCTAGCAACACGGCACGGTTACGATCGATGTTGGCCTGGTAGGCCTTGAGCTCGTCATGGAAGTAAGGCCCCAGGCGGTCCAGGGCGCCACTGCGGATCAACGCATCCAGGGTGCGCTTGTTGATGCGCTTGAGATCGACCCGGCTGCAGAAGTCGAACAGGTCCTTGAACGGGCCGCCTTCGGCCCGGGCCTCGACGATCGCTTCCACCGGACCTTCGCCCACGCCCTTGATCGCCCCCAGGCCATAGACGATACGGCCATCGTCGTTGACCGTGAACTTGAAGTCGGAACTGTTCACATCCGGCGCATCGAGGCGCAGCTTCATGCTGCGCACTTCCTCGATCAGCACCACCACCTTGTCGGTGTTATGCATATCCGCCGACAGTACCGCAGCCATGAATGGCGCCGGATAGTGGGTCTTGAGCCAGGCGGTCTGGTAGGACACCAGGCCATAGGCCGCGGAGTGGGATTTGTTGAAGCCGTAGCCAGCGAACTTTTCCACCAGGTCGAAGATGTTACCGGCCAGGTCGGCATCGATACCGTTGTTGGCGCAGCCCTCGATGAAGCCACCGCGCTGCTTGGCCATCTCCTCGGGTTTTTTCTTGCCCATGGCCCGGCGCAGCATGTCGGCACCGCCGAGGGTGTAGCCGGCCATCACCTGGGCGATCTGCATCACCTGTTCCTGGTACAGGATGATGCCGTAGGTGGGCGCCAGCACTGGCTGCAGACCTTCGTACTGGTAGTCCGGATGCGGGTAGGCCAGCTCGGCGCGACCGTGCTTGCGGTTGATGAAGTCATCCACCATGCCCGACTGCAGCGGGCCTGGGCGGAACAGCGCCACCAGAGCGATGAGGTCTTCCAGGCAGTCGGGCTTGAGCTTCTTGATCAGCTCTTTCATGCCGCGGGATTCGAGCTGGAATACGGCCGTGGTCTCGGCCTTCTGCAACAACTCGTAGGTCTTCTTGTCATCCAACGGGATGAAATCGATGTTCACATCCGGCAGGCCCTGCTTGGCCTGCTCGCGATTGATGGTCTCCATCGCCCACTTGATGATCGTCAGGGTCCGCAGGCCAAGGAAGTCGAACTTCACCAGGCCAGCCGCCTCGACGTCGTCCTTGTCGAACTGGGTCACCAGGCCGCCGCCCTCTTCGTCACAAGCGATCGGCGAGAAGTCGGTGAGCTTGGTCGGAGCGATCACCACGCCACCGGCATGCTTGCCGGTACCACGGGTGACGCCTTCGAGCTTGAGGGCCATATCCCAGATCTCGCGGCCATCCTCATCGGTCTTGAGGAAGTCGCGCAGCATTTCTTCCTGCTCGTAGGCCTTCTCCAGGGTCATGCCGACCTCGAAGGGGATCATTTTCGACAGACGGTCGGCCAGGCCGTAGGACTTGCCCTGCACCCGCGCCACGTCGCGCACCACCGCCTTGGCGGCCATGGTGCCGAAGGTGATGATCTGGCTCACCGCATTGCGGCCGTAGGCCTCGGCCACGTAGTCGATCACCCGGTCGCGGCCATCCATGCAGAAGTCGACGTCGAAGTCGGGCATGGAAATACGTTCGGGGTTCAGGAAACGTTCGAACAGCAAGTCATAAGCCAGCGGGTCGAGGTCGGTGATCTTCAGCACATAGGCCACCAGGGAACCAGCACCCGACCCCCGGCCCGGGCCCACCGGAACGCCGTTATTCTTGGCCCACTTGATGAAGTCCATAACGATCAGGAAGTAACCGGGGAAACCCATCTGGATGATGATGTCCAGCTCGAACTTCAGGCGATCCAGGTAAGTCTGGCGCTTCTCTTCGTAATTGGGCGTGGTGTCCTTGGGCCAGAGGACCGCCAGGCGCTCTTCCAGGCCTTCATGGGAAACATGTCGCAGGTAATCGTCGATGCCCATGCCGTTGGGCGTCGGGAAGTCGGGGAGAAAGTACTTGCCCAGCTGGACCGTGATATTGCAGCGCTTGGCAATCTCCACGGTGTTTTCCAGCGCCTCGGGCAAGTCGCTGAACAGCTCGGCCATCTCCTCGGCACTCTTGAGGTACTGCTGGTCGCTGTAGTTCTTCGAGCGGCGCGGATCATCCAGGGCCCGGCCTTCGCCAATGCATACCCGGGTCTCGTGGGCCTCGAAGTCGTCCTGCTTGATGAAGCGCACATCGTTGGTCGCCACCAACGGCGCGCCGATCTTGTCGGCCAGGGCCACCGCACCATGCAGTTGCTCTTCGTCATTGGGCCGATTGGTACGCTGGACTTCCAGGTAGAAGCGGTCCGGGAACACCGCCATCCACTCCAGGGCCAGGGCCTCGGCTACCGCGAGGTCGCCCGCCACCAGGGCCATGCCGATCTCGCCCTCCTTGGCCGCCGAGAGCATGATCAGGCCTTCGGCGGCCTGGACCACCCAATCGCGCTCGATGATGGTCAGCCCGTTGCGCTGGCCTTCGGTAAAGCCACGGGAAATCAACTCGGTGAGGTTGCGATAACCCACGGCATTCATCGCCAGCAGGCTGATGCGGCTCAGGGGACCGTCCGCATCGTCCTTGTTCGCCAGCCACAGGTCGGCGCCGCAGATAGGCTTGATCCCGGCGCTCATGCTGGTCTTGTAGAACTTGACCAGGGAGCACATGTTGCTCTGGTCGGTAACCGCCACCGCCGGCATGCCCATACCCGCCAGGGCCTTGACCAGCGGCTTGATCCGCACCAGACCGTCGACCAGGGAAAATTCAGTGTGCAGGCGCAGGTGAACGAATGAAGCCGGCATAGTGATCCTGTAAATAGCGCGAAAACAACGAGGCCCGGACATCGGGCGTTTTAAAGACTCGAACTCGGCGTTACAGCGCAAAGCAGCCAAGGCCTGCGCGCGGCGACCAGCGATAGTGGTTCATCGCCACTGCCGACAGGCCATTGCCGTCGTTCGTGGAGCTTTAAAGCAGCCGGATTGTACCGGGCCTTGGTTAAAACATCAGCCTCAAGACTGAACCAGGCCCAGCGCTTCACGCGCTTCATAGGCCTGGCGTACCGGCGCGAAAGAGCGCCGGTGGATCGGGGTCGGGCCCAGGCGCGCCAAGGCTTCCAAGTGGACCGGCGTCGGATACCCCTTGTGCCCGCCGATACCGTAACCAGGATAGATGAGCTCGAAGGCGGCCATCTCGCGATCGCGGCTGACCTTGGCCAGTATCGACGCCGCGGCGATCGCCGGGACCTTGCTATCGCCCTTGACCACCGCTTCGGCCGGCACCGCCAGCCTGGGGCAGCGGTTGCCATCGATCATCGCCAGCTTCGGGGTCACGCTCAGGCCTTCCACCGCGCGCTGCATGGCCAGCATGGTGGCGTGCAAGATGTTCAGTTCGTCGATCTCCTCGACTTCCGCCCGGGCGATGCACCAGCTCAGGGCCTTCTCGCAGATCTCGTCGAACAGCTGTTCGCGGCGGGCCTCGGTGAGTTTCTTGGAATCGTTCAGGCCAAGGATCGGCCGGCTCGGATCGAGAATCACTGCGGCAGTGACCACCGCGCCGCACAGGGGGCCACGACCGACCTCATCGACACCCGCCACCAGGTCGCCCGCATCGGCCACCAGGGTGAAATCCAGGCCCATCTGCTTCTTGGAGTTGCTCATTGGGCTTTACCTATCAGTTCCAGCACCGCCTGCGCGGCCTGGTTGGATGCATCGCGACGCAAGGTGCGATGGATCTGGTCGAAACCGCTGGTCTGCTCTTCGCCACCCTCGATCAACGGCGACAAGGTCTTGGCCAAGGCCTCGGCGGTCGCATCGTCCTGCAGCAACTCCGGCACCAGCAGGCGCTGGGCCAACAGGTTGGGCAGGGAAACGTACGGGCTCTTGACCATGCGTTTGAGAATCCAGAACGTCAGCGGCGCCAGGCGATAGGCCACCACCATCGGCCGCTTGTACAGCAGGGCCTCCAGGGTCGCCGTCCCCGAGGCGATCAATACCGCGTCGCAGGCCGCCAGGGCCTTGTGCGACTGGCCATCGAGCAGCGTCAGCGGCAGGTCGCGACCGACCAGCAGCTCTTCCACCTGGGTCCGCCGCTGGGCATTGGCGCAAGGCAGGATGAAACGCACACCCGGGCGCATGGCCCGCAAGCGCTCGGCGGCCTCCAGGAACAGGCTGCCCAGGCGCCCTACTTCGCCGCCGCGACTGCCTGGCATCAGCGCTACCAGCGGGCCGTCGGGCAAACCGAGCTCGGCGCGAGCCGCTGCCCGATCCGCTTGCAAGGGGATGGCATCGGCCAGGGAATGGCCGACGAACTTCACCGGCACGCCTTTTTCCTCGTAGAACCTGGCCTCGAAAGGAAACAGGGTCAGCATCAGGTCGCAGCCTTCGCGGATCTTCAGCACACGCTTCTGCCGCCAGGCCCATACCGATGGACTGACGTAGTGCACGGTCTTGATCCCGGCCTGGCGCAATTTGAGCTCGATATTCAGGGTGAAGTCCGGGGCATCGATACCGATGAATGCATCGGGCTTTTCGGCGATCAGGGTCTGGACCAGCTTCTTGCGTCGGGCCAGCAGTTCGCGCAGGCGACCAAGAACCTCGACCAGCCCCATGACCGCCAGGCGCTCCATGGGAAAGTAGGAGACCAGGCCCTCGGCCTCCATCAATGGCCCGCCGACACCGATGAACTCCACCGCCGGATGCCGGGCCTTTAAGGCGCGCATCAGACCGGCGCCAAGAATGTCGCCAGAGGCTTCCCCAGCCACCAGCGCAATACGCAGAGTGCTCATGATTAGCGGGTGATGCCGCGAGTCGAAGACTGGATCGAGTCGCGAAACAGTGCGACTTCGGGATACTGCTCGGCGGCCTCGGCCAATTCGGCCAGGGCCTGGTCCACCGTCAGCCCCTGGCGATAGACCACCTTGTAGGCGCGACGCAGCGCGTGGATCGAGTCATCGCTGAAACCACGCCGGCGCATGCCTTCGAAGTTCATGCTGCGGGCTTCGGCAGGGTTGCCGAACACGGTGACGAAAGCCGGAACGTCCTTGCCGATGGCGGTACCCATGCCGGAAAAGCTGTGGGCACCAATATGGCAGTACTGATGCACCAGGGTGAAACCGGAGAGGATCGCCCAGTCATCCACATGCACGTGGCCAGCCAACGCGGTGTTGTTGACCAGGATGCAATGATTGCCGATCACGCTGTCGTGGCCGATGTGGGCATAGGCCATGATCAGGTTGTGATCGCCCAGGGTGGTTTCGGAGCGGTCCTGGATGGTGCCGCGGTGGATGGTCACGCCTTCGCGGATCACGTTGTGGTCGCCGATCACCAGGCGGGTTTCTTCACCCTTGTATTTCAGATCAGGCGTGTCTTCGCCTACCGAGGAAAACTGGTAGATGCGGTTGTGCTTGCCGATCCGGGTCGGGCCCTTGAGGACCACATGGGGCCCGATCACTGTACCCTCGCCGATCTCCACACCAGCGCCGATGATCGACCACGGGCCAACCTCAACGTCGTCGGCCAGGACGGCCGTCGGATCGATGATTGCGCGAGGGTCAATCAAACTCATAGTTTGCGTTCCGCGCAAATGATCTCGGCGGAGCACACTGGCTTGCCGTCGACCGATGCCTGGCACTCGAACTTCCAGATCTGGCGCTTGCAGCTGATGAACTTGGCTTCGAGGATCAGCTGGTCACCCGGCAACACCGGCTGACGGAAGCGCAGCTTGTCGGAGCCGACGAAGTAGTAGAGGGTGCCGTCGGCAGGCTTCACGTCGAGCATCTTGAAACCCAGAATGCCCGCAGCCTGGGCCATGGCCTCGATGATCAGCACGCCTGGCATGATCGGATGCGCAGGGAAGTGGCCATTGAAGAACGGCTCGTTGATGCTGACATTCTTGTAGGCACGAATGCACTTGCCCTCGACATCCAGATCCACTACCCGATCCACCAGCAGGAAAGGGTAACGGTGAGGCAAGTATTCGCGAATCTCGTTGATGTCCATCATTTCGGGGGGAAGCCTGTAGTAAAGATGGGGAGCGTGCGGTCAAGGCACGCTCCTCTAGCAAATCAAGGAAGCAGGCAGTCTAGCGGCTGCGCACACTTGATGTGGAAATGGTATCAGCCATCTGATGAAGCATTGTCGTCGGGGGTCACGTCCCCGACGCGCTTTTCCAACTGGCGCAAACGCCGCGCGAGATCATCGAGCTGACGGATGCGGGCCGCACTTTTGCGCCACTCGGCAGCCGGTTGCATGGCAGTGCCGGAAGAGTAGGCCCCCGGCTCGGTGATCGAGTGGGTCACCATGGTCATCCCGGTGAGGAAAACGTTGTCGCAAATCTCGATATGACCCACCAGGCCAACACCGCCGGCGAGCATGCAGTGCTTGCCGATCTTGGTGCTGCCGGAGATTCCTACGCAAGCAGCCATCGCGGTGTGATCACCGACCTGGACGTTGTGGGCGATCTGGATCTGGTTGTCGAGCTTCACACCGTTGCCGATGATGGTGTCGGCCAGGGCTCCACGGTCGATCGCCGTGTTGACGCCGATCTCCACATCATCGCCGATGGTGACGCCGCCCACCTGGGCGATCTTGTGCCAGATGCCCTTCGAGTTGGCGAAACCGAAGCCTTCGCCGCCCAGCACTGCACCCGACTGGATCACCACGCGCTTGCCGATGCGCACGTCGTGGTACAGGGTCACCCTTGGCGCCAACCAGCCGCCCTCGCCCACCACGCTACGGGCACCGATGACACAATGGGCGCCAACGGTGACACCAGCGTCGATCCGGGCTCCGCTTTCGATCACGACAAAGGCGCCGATACTGGCCGTTGGATCGACCTGGGCATCATTGGCGATCACCGCGGACGGATGGATACCGGCCTGCACCTTGGGCTTGGGATCGAAGAAATGGGAAACACGGGCATAGGACAGGTAAGGGTCGGCCACCACCAGGGCGTCACCGACATAGGCATCGGCATCGGCTGCTTTCAACAACACCGCGCCAGCCCGGCTATCGACCAGGTACTTGCGATATTGGGGATTTGCCAAAAAGCTCAACTGAGCTGGGCCAGCCTCCTGCAAGGTGGCTAGCCCAGTGATTTCCTTCTCCCCATCGCCACGGAGGGTGGCACCGAGGAACTCGGCCAACTGGCCGAGCTTCATAATTGCGGTCATGGCTTACTTCAGCTGATTCATGCGCTCGATAACCTGGCGAGTGATGTCGTACTGAGGCTTGACATCGATCACTGCGCCACGCTCGAAGACCAGGTCGAAACCGCCTTTCTTGATGACCTCTTCCACAGCGCTGTCCAGCTTGGGCTTGAGCTGCTTGAGCATTTCCCGGTCAGCCACGGCCTTGGCTTCGTTCAGTTCCTTGGACTGGAACTGGAAGTCCCGGGCCTTTTGCTTGAATTCGAGCTCCAGGCGCTCACGCTCGCCTTGCTGCATCTTGTCGCCACCGGCAACCAGGCGATCCTGAATACCCTTGGCGCTACTTTCCAGGGTCTTGAGCTTGTTCAACTGCGGGCCGAATTTTTTCTCGGCATCCACGGCGTACTTCTTGGCTGCGTCCGATTCCAGCAGGGCCATCTGATAGTTCAGGACGGCGATTTTCATTTCGGCGAATGCTGGGCTCGCGACCAGAACGGAGGCCAGGAGAACCAATTGAGTCAACTTACGCACGATGCACTCCTACAAAATCCATTGTCGTTGTCTTGGGCCAGGCAGTTAGAAGGTCTGGCCGAGAGAGAATTGGAACACCTGAGTTTCAGCGTCGTTCGGTTTCTTGATCGGCATCGCCAGGGCAAAACTCAATGGCCCCAGAGCGGTTACCCACGTCACACCGACACCCACCGAGCTGGCCAGGTTGGTGAAGCTGATATCGTCGCACTTACGTTTCAGGTTCGACGAAGGGATGGTATTGGACGTGCTCTCGCAACGAGAATCGAAGACATTACCCACATCCCAGAACAACGAGGTACGCAGGGAACGCTGATCCTTGACGAACGGCAGGGGGAACAGCAACTCCGCACCGCCCTGGATCAATACGTTACCACCGAACGGTAGCGGGTCCTGATCCGAATCGCGGGTGGTACCGGCGTTACCGGTCACAGCCGCACCGCGGCTGGGCGTACTGCGTGGGCCAAGGGTGCTGTCCTTGAAACCACGAACCGAGTTGAAACCACCGGCATAGTAGTTCTCGTAGAACGGCAAGCCCTTGGTATCGCCAAAGCCATCGCCATAACCCAGCTCGGTATGGAAACGCATGGTGTAGTTGTCGGTCAGCGGCGTGAACAACTGGCCACGGTAGTCGAGCTTGAAGAACGACAGGTCGCTACCCGGAGTGGTGGTTTCCAGCACCACGCTTTGCGAGTGACCGCGAGTCGCCAGTACACCTTTGTTCAGGGTCGATTCGGACCAGCCGGCAGAAGCCTTGAAGTTCAGGTAGCTCTTGCCTTGCTTGTTCACGAAATCGAAGATTTCGTCGACGGTGTAGCGACCGGTCTTGATCTTGTCCTGCTGGGCCGTCAGGCCGAAGGTCAGGCGCGAAGTCTCGCTGATCGGGTAGCCCACGCTGACACCGGCACCCAGGCTATCCACCGCATAGCTGGCTACATCGACATCCAGGTCCTTGTAGTCAGTGGTGCGATAGAAGGCGTTGTAGCCCAGGCTCACGCCATCGGCGGTCCAGTAGGGGTCCACGTAGCCGAAGTTGTAGCGGCTCTGGTATTCGCTGCGGGTCAGGCCGATGCTGACCTTGTTACCAGTACCCAGGAAGTTGTTCTGAGTGATCGAACCACCGAGGATCAGGCCCGCACTCTGGGCGAAACCGACACTGGCGGTGATCGAACCCGAAGCCTGCTCCTCGACGGCGTAGTTGACGTCGACCTGGTCATCGACACCGGGCACGGCTGGCGTCTCGACGTTGACTTCCTTGAAGAAGCCCAGGCGTTCGAGGCGAGTCTTGGATTGGTCGATCAGGTAGGTCGATGCCCAACCGCCTTCCATCTGACGCATTTCGCGACGCAGCACTTCATCCTCGGACTTGGTGTTGCCACGGAAGTTGATTCGGTTGACGTAGGCGCGCTTGCCTGGATCCACCACGAAGGTGATGTCGACGGTGTGGTCGTCATCATGGGGTTGCGGCACGCCGTTGACGTTGGCGAAGGTGTAGCCGTCGTTACCCAGGCGACGGGTAATCAGCTCGGAGGTGGTGGTCATCAGCTTGCGCGAGAACACCTGGCCCTTCTCCACCAGCAGCAATGCCTTGACCTGGTCTTCAGGCACTTTCAGGTCGCCGCTGAGCTTGACGTCACGAACGCTGTATTTCTCGCCTTCGTTGATATTGACGGTGATGTAGACGTGTTTCTTGTCCGGAGTGATGGACACCTGGGTCGAGGCGATATCCATGTTGATATAGCCACGATCCAGGTAGTAGGAACGCAGGCGCTCCAGGTCACCGGAGAGTTTTTCACGGGCGTACTTGTCATCGTTCTTGAAGAACGACAGCCAGTTGGTGGTCTTGAGCTCGAACAGGCCGATCAGGTCGTCGTCGGGAAAGACGGTATTGCCTACCACGTTGATGTGCTGGATGGCCGCGACCGTACCTTCGTTGATCTTCACCTTCAGGCCGACACGGTTACGCGGCTGCGGGACTACTTCGGTCTCGACGGTGGCCGAGTAACGACCTTGAGCAACATACTGACGCTGCAGTTCGTTACGCACACCTTCAAGGGTCGCACGCTGGAAGATTTCGCCTTCGGCCAGGCCGGACTGCTTGAGGCCCTTCATCAGGTCGTCGGTGGAGATCGCCTTGTTACCTTCGATCTCGATGCTGGCAACCGAAGGCCGCTCGACTACCGTGATGACCAGGACGTTGCCATCGCGCCCCAACTGGATGTCTTGAAAGAAACCGGTTTTGAACAGCGCACGAGTGGATTCCACCAGGCGACGGTCGTCCGCCTGCTCGCCGACGTTCAACGGCAAGGCACCAAAGACGCTACCCGCGGAAACGCGCTGGAGGCCGTTGACGCGAATATCGGAGATAGTGAAGGACTCGGCGTGAACTTCGGCGATCATCAATACGGAGAGAACCGCAGTTAGCAGCAGACGTTTCATGAAGTCCTTTCTTATTCCAACTGGCAATAAACAAACTGCCGCAAAATGCGGCAGATTCGCAATTCAGCGAAGCGTTACAGACGACCCAGATCGTTGACCAGAGCAAGCAGCATGACTCCGACCACCAAGCTGATACCGATCTGTATCCCCCAACCTTGCACCCGATCCGACAAGGGACGACCACGCGCCCACTCGATCAGATAAAACAATAAGTGTCCCCCATCCAGTACCGGGATGGGCAACAAATTCAGAACGCCCAGGCTAATACTCAGATAAGCAAGGAAATTCAAGAAATCGGCAATGCCCGACTGGGCAGAAGCGCCCGCCACTTTAGCAATGGTTATCGGTCCGCTCAAGTTTTTTACCGAGAGCTCGCCGAACAACATTTTCTTCAGTGATTCCAGGGTCAGGACGCTCATCGTCCAAGTGCGCCGGGCACCTTCGCCAATCGCCTCCAGAGGACCATAACTGACTTCACGCAGCATCTGTGGCGGCCAGTCGACGGCCTTCACACCCGCCCCCAGATAACCACTCGGCGCCTTGCTGTCACCCCGGCTGGCCAGGGTTACGGGAACCTCGATTCGGGCGCCATCACGCTCGACATGCAGCACGATCCTGGCCGCTGGATGCCCACGCACCCAGTCGACCACCTGCTGCCAGTCATCGAGCGCCTGACCATCGAGAGCCAACAGTCGATCGCCGTTTTTCAGGCCTGCAGACTGGGCCGGACCTTTCGGATCGAGTTCGGCCAGCACCGGAGGCAAGGCTGGGCGCCAGGGACGGATACCCAGGGAACGGATTGGATCGGGCTCGTCGGCGCCTTTGAGCCACTTATCCAGCACCAACTGGCGCGGGGAATCGGCTGTAGCACCTTGTTCACGGACCAGCAGTTGCAACGTACCGCTTTCGCCCAGGCGGCGTACCAATTGCAGATTCACTGCCGCCCAGCCGGCCGTCGGCTCACCGTCGATGGCGACGATTTCCTGTCCCGGACTCAGCCCAGCCTTGGCGGCGATGCTACCGGCCTCCACTTCACCGATAACCGGTCGTACCTGCTGGCTGCCCAGCATCGCCAGGGCCCAGAAAAACACCAGGGCCAGGAGGAAGTTGGCAATCGGGCCCGCTGCGACGATGGCGATACGCTGGCGAACGGACTTGCGATTGAAGGATTGATCGAGCTCCGCGAGCGCCACCTCGCCTTCACGCTCGTCGAGCATCTTCACGTAGCCGCCCAGGGGAATGGCAGCGACCACGAACTCGGTGCCATGGCGATCATGCCAGCGCACCAGGGGCATGCCGAAACCCACGGAGAAACGCAGCACCTTGACGCCACAGCGGCGGGCAACCCAGAAATGACCGAATTCGTGAAAGGTGACCAGCACGCCCAGGGCTACCAGGGTGCCGACAATCATATAGAGCGCGCTCATCTACTTTCTCCGCAATCCTATTCGCCGTCACTCGCGCGGGTCGCGAATCCTATCGCCCGTTACGCTGCAACCATTGGTCAGCCAGCAGCCGGGCCTGGGCATCCGCCGCGAATACGGCATCCAGCTCGTTGACCGCAACCACCGGCTCACGATTCAAAACCTCGTCGATGATACTCGCGATCTCCAGGTAGCGGATGCGCCGCTCGAGAAATGCCGAGACCGCCACTTCGTTGGCCGCGTTCAACATCGCCGGGGCGCTGCCGCCCGCCTCGGCCGCCTGGCGAGCCAGGCGCAGGCATGGGAACCGTTGCTCATCGGGTGCCTGGAAGTCCAGGCGGGCAATGGCGAACAGGTCGAGCGGCGCCACACCGGAGTCGATTCGCTCCGGCCAGGCCAGGGCGTTGGCGATCGGCGTACGCATATCCGGGTTCCCCAACTGCGCCAGTACCGAGCCGTCGACGTAGTCCACCAGCGAGTGGATCACACTTTGCGGGTGCACGACCACCTCGACCTGCGCCGGCCTGGCATCGAACAGCCAACAAGCTTCGATGAGCTCCAGGCCCTTGTTCATCATGCTTGCCGAGTCGACCGAGATCTTGCGCCCCATGGACCAATTCGGATGAGCGCAAGCCTGCTCTGGCGAGACGTCTTCCAGCTCGGACAGCGGTGTCTGCCGAAACGGACCGCCAGAAGCAGTCAAGAGGATGCGTCGCACCCCTACCTGGCCGAGACCTCGGGAGAAATCCCTCGGCATGCACTGGAAGATCGCATTGTGCTCGCTGTCGATAGGCAGCAATACCGACCCACTGCGACCCACCGCCTCCATGAACAACGCACCGGACATCACCAGCGCTTCCTTGTTGGCCAGGAGAAGCTTCTTGCCGGCCTGGACCGCTGCCAGAGTCGGACGCAAGCCGGCAGCACCGACGATCGCCGCCATCACCGCATCGACCTCAGGAGCCGAGGCGACCTCGCACAACCCCTGCTCCCCCACCAACACCCGGGTCGGCAGCCCGGCAGCCTGCAGATCGTCGCGCAAACGCCTGGCGGCCGCCTCTTGTGGCACTACGGCAAAACGCGGCACATGGCGCACACACAAGGCCAACAATTCGGCCAGGCGACTGAAGCCGGTGAGAGCGAATACCTGGTAGCGATCCGGGTGACGAGCGATGACGTCCAGGGTGCTCAGGCCAATGGAACCTGTCGCTCCCAGGACCGTGATTTGCTGAACGCCGCTCACGATGCGCTCATCCACAGCAGTACTGCGAACACCGGAATCGCCGCAGTCAGGCTATCGATCCGGTCCAGTACCCCACCATGGCCAGGCAGCAGGTTACTGCTGTCCTTGATACCAGCCCGGCGCTTGAACATGCTTTCGGTCAGGTCGCCGACCACCGAGATGAAGACCACGACGGCCGCCCCCAGCAGCGCTACGAACAGTTGGCCGAAGCCCCAGCCACGAACCAGCCCTACTACCGCGGTGATAACCAGGCTCAGCGCGAGGCCGCCATACACGCCCTCCCAGCTCTTGCCAGGACTGACCTGGGGCGCCAGCTTGCGCTTGCCAAAGGCCCGTCCCGAGAAATAGGCACCGATGTCCGCGCCCCAGACCAACACCATCACCGCCATGATCAGCCAATTGCCCAGCGGCAATTGCTTGATGAACACCAAGCCCTGCCAGGCTGGCAGCAAGATCAGCAGGCCGATCAACAGCTTGGGGGCCGCCCCGGACCATTGTTCGCTGCTACGTGGATAGGTGAGCACCAGGTATGTCGCCAAGCCCCACCAGAGCACAGCCGCACCCAGAACCCACGGAGCGACACCTGGAACCAGGTGCATCAAGAACAACAGCGCCGCCACCGCCACTGCATAGGCGATTCGCGCCGGCTGTGCATTGAAACCTGCCAGGCGCGCCCACTCCCAACCACCCAAGGCGACCACCAGGCCGATGAACAGGGCGAAGTGCGAGCCTTCGAGCAGGAAAAATCCACCCAAGGCGATCGGCAGCAGGATCAGCGCAGTAATGATTCGTTGTTTGAGCATTAAACCCGGGCTCCAGCCTCGACCTGCTCGCTCGTTTTACCGAAGCGCCGCTGGCGAGATGCGTAATCGGCCAGCGCGTGGCGCATGGCATCGTGTTTGAAGTCCGGCCAGAACAGGTCGGAGAAATACAGCTCGGCATAAGCCAGCTGCCACAGCAGGAAATTGCTGATGCGATGCTCACCGCCCGTGCGGATGCACAGATCCGGCAACGGCAAATCGCCGGTGGCCAGGCAAGCCTGCAGCAAATCCGGAGTGATGTCATCGGGCCGCAAGTGACCGGCCTGCACCTCACGCGCCAGACGCTGGGCAGCCTGGGCGATATCCCACTGCCCGCCGTAGTTGGCGGCGATCTGCAGGATGAAACGATCACTGCCGGCGGTGATGGCTTCAGCCTCGCGCATCGCCGCCTGCAACTCGGGATGGAACCGCGAACGATCACCGATGATCCGCAGGCTGATGTTGTTGTCGTTGAGGCGCTTGGCCTCACGACGCAGCGCCTTGAAGAACAAGTCCATCAAGGCACTGACTTCATCGGCCGGGCGCTGCCAGTTTTCACTGGAAAAGGCAAACAGGGTCAGAACCTCGACCTTGGCCTCGGCGCACACTTCGATGACTGCACGTACCGCATCAACGCCCGCCTTATGCCCGGCAACCCCCGGCATGAAGCGTTTTTTTGCCCAGCGGTTGTTTCCGTCCATGATGATCGCGACATGGCGTGGCACTGAAGACGGCACAGGCTGTTTGGTCTTTTCCATGAAAACGTCCTGACCCTTATACGGCCATCAGGTCTTTTTCTTTTTCCTCGGTCGCCTTGGCGATCTGGCCCTCGAACTCCTTGATCAGCTTGTCGATTTCAGCACCGGCGCGGCGCTCCTCGTCTTCGCTGATGGCCTTGTCCTTGGACAGCTTCTTCAGCTCGCCCAGGGCATCACGACGAATGTTGCGTACCGCAACCCGTGCGTCCTCGGCAGCAGCGCGTGCCTGCTTGGTGAAGCCCTTGCGGGTTTCCTCGGTCAGCGGCGCCATCTTGATCAGCAGCAACTCACCCAGGTTGGTTGGGTTGAGGTTCAGGCCGGCGCTGCCAATGGCCTTGTCGATGGCGCCCAGCATATTGCGCTCGAACGGCACGACCTGCAGGGTCTGGGAATCCTTCACAGTCACGTTGGCGACGCCGCTCAACGGAGTGTCGGCGCCGTAGTAAGGCACCATCACGCTACCCAGGATGCTGGGGTGCGCCTTGCCAGTGCGGATCTGGCCGAACGCATGAGCCAGGGACTCCAGGCTCTTCTTCATGCGCTCCTGGGCGTCTTTCTTGATTTCGTTGATCATTGTTCGCCTTCCTCGATCAGGGTTCCTTCAGCGCCACCATGCACGATATTCAGCAGGGCGCCGGGCTTGTTCATGTTAAAGACCCGCAGCGGCATCTTGTGGTCGCGGCACAGGCAGATAGCCGTCAGATCCATCACTCCCAGCTTGCGATCCAGCACTTCATCGTAGGTCAGATGATCGAACTTCTCGGCATGCGGGTCCTTGAATGGATCTGCAGTGTAAACACCATCGACCTTGGTCGCCTTGAGCACGACATCGGCGTCGATCTCGATGGCCCGCAGGCATGCTGCAGAGTCGGTAGTGAAGAACGGGTTACCGGTACCGGCCGCGAAGATCACCACTTCTTTGGAGTTCAGGTGGCGCATGGCCTTGCGGCGGTCATAGTGATCGGTCACGCCAACCATGGAAATAGCCGACATCACGATGGCCGAGATATTGGCACGTTCCAGCGCGTCGCGCATGGCCAGACCGTTCATGACGGTGGCCAGCATGCCCATATGGTCGCCAGTGACCCGATCCATGCCGGCAGCGCTCAAGGCGGCACCGCGGAACAGGTTGCCACCACCGATCACCAAGCCTACCTGGACACCGATACCGACCAGTTGGCCGACTTCCAGCGCCATGCGGTCCAGCACCTTGGGATCGATCCCGAACTCTTCCGAGCCCATCAGGGCCTCGCCGCTAAGCTTGAGTAGAATGCGTTTATAGCGAGCTTGATAACCACTGCCCTGCTGAGCCATTGCGAATCTCTCCTGCGGCGTATTTAAAAATTCTTTGCGAGCTGTTTGCAGCTTGCGTTCACTCTAGCTTGACGCTGTCACAGCGCCATCAGAACACGGCTTTGTAAGCCGGTTCCGGAAGCGGACAACAAAATCGCCCTACCCATTTGAAAAGAGGCTGCGCGCGTGAGCGGGCAGCCTCTTTCGGGCGACAGTTGTAAAACCGTCTTACTGTTGCTTGGCAGCAGCCAGTTGTGCAGCAACTTCTTCGGCGAAGTTGTCTTCTTTCTTCTCGATGCCTTCGCCTACGGCGAAACGAGTGAAGGAAACGATTTCAGCGCCGCCTTTCTTGGCCAGGGCACCAACGGTGACTTCTGGATCCTTGACGAAAGCTTGCTCAACCAGGCTGGCCTCGGCCAGGAACTTGCTGATACGGCCAGCGATCATTTTTTCAACGATGTCGGCTGGCTTGCCCTTCATCTTGTCTTCGTTCAGCTGCATGAAGACGCCTTTTTCGCGCTCGATGGCTTCGGCGGAAACTTGCGATGGCAGCAGGAACTCAGGGTTGCTTGCAGCTACGTGCATGGCGATGTCCTTGGCCAGCTCTACGGAACCGCCTTTCAGAACAACCGCAACACCGATCTTGTTACCGTGCAGGTAAGTACCGACCACATCACCTTCGACGCGGGCCAGACGACGGATGTTGACGTTTTCGCCAGTCTTGCCGACCAGGATCAGGCGGTCAGCTTCTTGAGCTTCGATCAGCGGAGCTGCGTCGGTCAGCTTGTCAGCGAAAGCTTTTTCCACGCTGGCAGCAACGAACGCCTTGAAGTCGTCCTGCAGAGCCAGGAAGTCGGTCTGCGAGTTCACTTCCAGCAGAACAGCGGCTTTACCGTCGTCCTTGATGGCGATAGCGCCTTCAGCGGCAACGTTGCCAGCCTTCTTGGCAGCCTTGATCGCGCCGGAGGCACGCATGTCATCAATGGCTTTCTCGATGTCGCCGCCGGCCTTGGTCAGGGCCTTCTTGCAGTCCATCATGCCTTCGCCGGTACGCTCGCGCAGTTCTTTAACCAGCGCTGCAGTAATCTCTGCCATTTTCAAAATCCTCTTGGATAGGTTCTCAACCATTCCACCCGATTGAACGGGCGCTCAATTCTTGGGCACTACCCCGAATCCACTTCATAGCAGCCACGCATTACAGAAACTGTCGGGGCCTGCTACAAAATGTTTTTCGAGTTGGCAAAAAGGGGGCCAAGCCCCCTTTTTGCGTACTGAGTAAACGCTAAGCGTCAGTTACTCAGGCTTCAGCCGCCGGTGCTGCAGCTTCTTCGAACACTTCGGTGCCGCCAGCAACGTTGTTGCGGCCACGGATCACGGCATCGGCCATCGAACCCATGTACAGCTGGATGGCGCGAATGGCGTCATCGTTGCCTGGGATGATGTAGTCAACGCCTTCCGGGCTGCTGTTGGTATCGACAACGCCGATGACCGGGATGCCCAGCTTGTTGGCTTCGGTGATCGCGATGCGCTCGTGATCAACGTCGATCACAAACAGTGCATCAGGCAGACCGCCCATGTCCTTGATACCACCCAGGGAGCGATCCAGCTTTTCCAGATCGCGAGTGCGCATCAGCGCCTCTTTCTTGGTCAGCTTGGCGAAAGTACCGTCTTCAGCCTGAGCTTCGAGGTCACGCAGACGCTTGATGGAAGCACGGATGGTCTTGTAGTTGGTCAGCATGCCGCCCAACCAGCGGTGATCGACGTACGGCGAACCGCAACGTGCTGCTTCTTCAGCAACGATCTTGCCAGCGGAACGCTTGGTGCCGACGAACAGAATCTTGTTCTTGCCCTGGGCCAGACGCTCTACGAAGGTCAGGGCTTCGTTGAACATTGGCAGGGTTTTTTCCAGGTTGATGATGTGAATCTTGTTACGCGCGCCGAAAATGTACTTGCCCATTTTCGGATTCCAGTAACGGGTTTGGTGGCCGAAGTGCACACCGGCCTTCAGCATATCGCGCATGTTGACTTGGGACATGATAGTTCCTTAATAAGTCGGGTTAGGCCTCCACGTATCCCAATGACCAACCAACAGCTTGAGCTGAGGGCACCCAGGTCATCGTGTCGACACGTGTGTGGGTTTGGGCTTTTCAGGGGCATCCCCGGAAAGCGGCGCATTTTATATCACAGCAAGGGCAAAAACGGAACCCGGTTTCACATCCGCCGATCCACGCGGTTTTTTGCCCTGCCCCTGGAATCGGTCCAGAATGCCCCTTGGACAAAGGCAAGCACCGGCACAACCGCGGATTTGCGCCGAGCCTCTGTTAGAATCGCATCTTTGCGGCTTCCGAAAACCTCGCGACCCTATTTCAGGCCAAGGCCTGGCGAGCGCGGTTTTCTGGCCATCCCGTGTTTATCGCGCCCCTGAGCGTCAAGAGAGCCTGTATGACCGTCACCCTCAAAACCCCCGAGGACATCGCCAAAATGCGTGTCGCCGGCAAACTGGCCGCCGAAGTGCTGGAAATGATCGCCGAGCATGTCAAACCCGGTGTCACCACCGAAGAGCTGGATCGCATCTGCCATGACTACATCGTCAACGTGCAAGGCGCCATCCCGGCCCCGCTGAACTACAAGGGCTTCCCCAAGTCCATCTGCACCTCGATCAACCATGTGGTGTGCCACGGCATTCCCAACGACAAGCCGTTGAAGAATGGCGACACCCTGAACATCGACGTGACCGTCATCAAGGACGGCTACCACGGCGACACCAGCCGCATGTTCCACGTCGGCACCGTGCCGGTATGGGCCGAGCGCCTGTCGCAGATCACCCAGGAATGCATGTACAAGGCCATCGAGCTGGTGAAGCCGGGGTGCCGCCTGGGCGATATCGGCGAAGTGATCCAGAAGCACGCCGAAAAGAACGGCTTCTCGGTGGTCCGTGAATTCTGCGGCCACGGTATTGGCAAGGTGTTCCACGAAGAACCGCAGATCCTGCACTACGGCCGCGCTGGCACCGGCATGGAACTCAAGGCCGGCATGACCTTCACCATCGAGCCGATGATCAACCAGGGCAAGGCCGACACCAAGGTCCTGGGCGATGGCTGGACCGCCATCACCAAGGACCGCAAGCTGTCGGCGCAGTGGGAACACACCCTGCTGGTGACCGAGACCGGCTACGAGATCTTCACCCTGCGCAGCGACGACACCATCGCCCGGGTCTCCGCCTGATCCACACCGTCGCGCCCCGACCTTATAGATAGAAAGGAAAGCAATCGATGCCGCAGGTGGATCCCGAACTCTTCGACCGCGGCCAGTTCCAGGCGGAACTGGCATTGAAGGCCAGCCCCATCGCGGCCTTCAAGAAAGCCATCCGCCAGGCACGGGAAGTGCTCGACAACCGCTTTCGCAGCGGACGGGAAATCCGCCGGCTCATCGAAGACCGCGCCTGGTTCATCGACAACATCCTGCAAAAGGCCTGGGACCAGTTCAACTGGAGCGCCGAAGCCGACATCGCCCTGGTGGCGGTCGGCGGCTACGGGCGCGGCGAGCTCCACCCCTACTCCGACATCGACCTGCTGATCCTGCTGGACAGCGCCGACCACGAGATCTTTCGCGACTCCATCGAACGCTTCCTCACCCTGCTCTGGGATATCGGCCTGGAGGTGGGGCAAAGCGTGCGCTCGGTGGATGAATGCGCGGAACAGGCCCGGGCCGACCTGACGGTGATCACCAACCTGATGGAAAGCCGCACCATTGCCGGCCCCGAGCGCCTGCGCCAACGCATGCTGGAAGTCACCAGCACCGAACACATGTGGCCGAGCAAGGACTTCTTCCTGGCCAAGCACGCCGAACAAAAGGCTCGCCACCACAAGTACAACGATACCGAGTACAACCTGGAGCCCAACGTCAAGGGCTCGCCAGGCGGCCTGCGGGATATCCAGACCATTCTCTGGGTCGCCCGCCGCCAGTACGGCACCCTGAACCTGCGGGCCCTGGCCGGCGAAGGGTTCCTGCTGGAAAGCGAGAACGCCTTGCTGGCGTCCTCCCAGGAGTTCCTCTGGCGTGTGCGCTACGCCCTGCACATGCTCGCCGGACGCGCCGAAGACCGCCTGCTGCTCGACCACCAGCGCTCCATCGCGACCCTGCTGGGCTTCGAGGGCGAAGACGCCAAGCAGAGCATCGAAAGCTTCATGCAGCAGTACTACCGCGTGGTGATGAGCATCGCCCAGCTGAGCGACCTGATCATCCAGCACTTCGAAGAGGTGATCCTCGCGCCCGAGGATGAAGCACCGCCCCAGCCGATCAACGCCCGCTTCCAGCTGCACGACGGCTATATCGAAGCGATCAACGACAAGGTGTTCAAGCGCACCCCGTTCGCGATGCTGGAGATCTTCGTGCTGATGGCCCAGCACCCTGAGATCAAGGGCGTGCGCGCCGACACCATCCGCCTGTTGCGCGAGCACCGGCACCTGATCGACGACGATTTCCGCCATGACATCCGCAACACCAGCCTGTTCATCGAGCTGTTCAAGTGCGA
This sequence comes from Pseudomonas sp. KCJK8993, assembly GCF_046230915.1. NCBI lineage: Bacteria > Pseudomonadati > Pseudomonadota > Gammaproteobacteria > Pseudomonadales > Pseudomonadaceae > Pseudomonas > Pseudomonas sp. KCJK8993. The sequence goes on along the minus strand of NZ_JBJJLO010000001.1, from coordinate 33,470 downwards.
GATCGGTATCCACCGCAACCTGCGGCGGATGAACCGCTACGGCATTCTCGGACGCTACCTGCCCGAGTTCGGCTTCATCGTCGGGCAGATGCAGCACGACCTGTTCCACATCTATACCGTGGACGCCCACACGCTGAACCTGATCAAGCACCTGCGCAAACTGCAGTACACGCCCATTTCCGAGAAATTCCCGCTGGCCAGCAAGCTCATGGGCAAGCTGCCCAAGCCGGAGCTGATCTACATGGCCGGCCTCTACCACGACATCGGCAAGGGCCGGCAAGGCGACCACTCGGAAATCGGCGCAGTGGACGCCGAGGCCTTCTGCATCCGCCACCAGCTGCCACTATGGGACACCCGGCTGATCGTCTGGCTGGTGCAGAACCACCTGGTGATGTCCACCACCGCCCAGCGCAAGGACCTCTCCGACCCGCAGGTGATCCACGACTTCGCCCAGGTCGTGGTGGACCAGACCCGCCTGGACTACCTCTACGTGATGACCGTGGCCGACATCTACGCCACCAACCCCAGCCTGTGGAACTCCTGGCGCGCCAGCCTGCTGCGCCAGCTCTACACCGAGACCAAGCGGGCCCTGCGGCGCGGCCTGGAGAACCCGGTGGATCGCGAGGAACAGATCCGCCAGACCCAGAGCGCGGCCCTGGATATCCTGGTGCGCAATGGCACCGACCCGGACGAGGTCGAACAACTCTGGTCACAGCTGGGGGACGACTACTTCCTGCGCCACACCGCCGGCGACGTGGCCTGGCACAGCGACGCTATCCTCCAGCAGCCGGCCGACGGCGGCTCGCTGGTGCTGATCAAGGAAATCACCCAGCGCGAGTTCGAGGGCGGCACGCAGATCTTCATCTATGCCCCCGACCAGCACGACTTCTTCGCCGTGACCGTGGCCGCCATGGACCAGCTCAACCTGAACATCCATGACGCCCGGATCATCACCTCCAGCAGCCAGTTCACCCTCGACACCTACATCGTCCTGGACAACGACGGCGAATCCATCGGCAACAATCCGCAGCGGGTCGAGCAGATCCGCAAGGGCCTGACCGATGCCCTGCGCAATCCCGACGACTACCCGACCATCATCCAGCGCCGGGTACCGCGCCAGCTCAAGCACTTCGCCTTCGCCCCCGAGGTGACCATCCACAACGACGCCCAGCGCCCGGTCACCGTGCTGGAACTCAGCGCCCCCGACCGCCCGGGGCTGCTGGCGCGCATCGGCAAGATCTTCCTGGAGTTCGACCTGTCGCTGCAGAACGCCAAGATCGCCACCCTGGGCGAGCGCGTGGAAGACGTGTTCTTCATTACCGACGCGAACAACCAGCCCCTTTCCGACCCCCAGCTGTGCAGTCGCCTGCAGGATGCGATCGTCAGCCAGTTGAGCGTCAGCCATGAACCGACTATCGAAATGACCCGCCTGAGCATCTGACAGGTCATGACCCGACGCTTTGATCGAGACCCCGCACCGATGAACAACGCTCTGAACCAGCTGCAGCCCTATCCGTTCGAAAAGCTCCGCGCCTTGCTCGGCGGCGTCACTCCCAACCCTGACAAGCGTCCCATTGCCCTGTCCATCGGCGAACCGAAGCACCGCTCGCCGAGCTTCGTCGCCGAGGCCCTGGCCAACAACCTCGACCAGATGGCCGTGTACCCCACTACCCTGGGCATCCCGGCCCTGCGCGAGGCCATCGGTGCCTGGTGCGAGCGGCGCTTCGGCGTGCCGGAGGGCTGGATCGACCCGGCGCGTAACGTGCTGCCGGTGAACGGTACTCGCGAGGCGCTGTTCGCCTTCACCCAGACCGTGGTCAACCGCGGCGAGGACGCCCTGGTGGTCAGTCCCAACCCGTTCTACCAGATCTACGAGGGCGCAGCGTTCCTGGCCGGGGCCAAGCCGCACTACCTGCCGTGCCTGGACGAGAATGGCTTCAACCCGGACTTCGACGCGGTACCGGCCGAGATCTGGCAGCGCTGCCAGATCCTGTTCCTGTGCTCGCCGGGCAACCCCACCGGCGCGTTGATTCCGCTGGCAACCCTGAAGAAGCTGATCGCGCTGGCGGACGAGCACGACTTCGTGATCGCCGCCGACGAATGCTATAGCGAGCTGTATTTCGACGAGCAATCGCCGCCGCCCGGCCTGCTCAGCGCCTGCGCCGAGCTGGGCCGCAAGGACTTCAAGCGCTGCGTGGTGTTCCACAGCCTGTCCAAGCGCTCCAACCTGCCGGGCCTGCGCTCGGGCTTCGTCGCCGGCGATGCCGAGATTCTCAAGGGCTTCTTGCTGTACCGCACCTACCACGGCTGCGCCATGCCGGTGCAGACCCAACTGGCCAGCGTCGCCGCCTGGAACGATGAAGTCCACGTGCGGGCCAACCGCGCGCTGTACCGCGAGAAATTCGATGCGGTGCTGGCGATTCTCGCACCGGTCATGGATGTGCAACGCCCGGACGGCAGTTTCTACCTGTGGCCGAACGTGGCCGGTGATGACGCAGCGTTCTGCCGCGACCTGTTCGAACAGGAACACGTGACCGTGGTCCCGGGTTCCTATCTTTCCCGCGATGTGGACGGCACCAACCCCGGCGCCGGCCGTGTGCGCATGGCGCTGGTGGCGCCACTGGCCGAATGCGTCGAGGCCGCCGAGCGGATTCGCGATTTCGTCCAGCGCCGCAAGTAATCTCGCCAACCTGTAGGAGCGAGGCTTGCTCGCGATGAACGATAACGCGGTGCATCAGGTGCATTGCGTCGTCTGTATCGCGGGCAAGTCGGATCGCCGCCCGCTCGCTCCTACACCAGCGTCATTTCACCGATCCCAGGTTCGCCTCGCTCAAGTCCAGTTCCGCCAGCACTTCACGCAGCACATCGTCGCCGATCTGATGCTGGCGGCTCAGGCGGTACAGCTCCAGCCGTTGCGCGCGCAGGGCCTTGAGCCGCAGGCGCCGCTCCAGCAGGTCCATCTGCTGGGCCAGGGCCTGGGCCTCGGCAGAATCGTTGTAGACCTCCAGCTGATGCCGGTACTCGGCCATCAACCGGCCCTTGAGCTCGCTGCTCAGGGCGGCCTGGGCGGCATCCGGAGCCTCGCCGGACTCGGCGACCTCCTCGGCTTCCAGCGCATGGATCGCCGCCTCGGCGGTCTTGCGCCAGGCATCGCGCACTTCGCCCCGGCGCTTGTCGTCAGGGCTCTTGACGATGCCACGCAGCAACAGCGGCAAGGCGATGCACGCCGCCACCAGGGACAGCAGGATCACCCCGGCGGCAATGAAGATCAGCAGGTCACGTTCGGGAAAGGCTTCACCCGCGCCCAGGAATAGAGGCACCGACATCACGCCGGCCAGGGTCACCGCCCCGCGCACCCCGCCCACGGTCAGCAGCCAGCAGGAACGCGCGGTGGGCACCAGGGTCAGCTCGCCCTTGCCGCGCCAGCGCCGCAACAGGCCCGACAGGCGCCAGATGCTCTGCACCCAGATGAAACGCAGTACCAGCAACACCAGGAAGATCGCCACCACATCCAGGCAACGGTAGGCCAGGGTCGGCCAGAGCGACGTCTCGTGGCTGACCACCGCCTTGATGATGTCCGGTAGCTGCAAGCCCAGCAGCAGGAAAATCAGGCCGTTGAAAGCGAACTCCAGCAACGACCAGACACTGCGGTTGAGCAGGCGGGTGCTGGTCTGGCGCGGCAGCAGGTCGAGCCAGCTCTGCATCATCCCCGCCGCCACCGCCGAAAGGATGCCCGAGGCGCCCAGGCGCTCGGCCAGCACATAGGCGGCGAACGGCAGCAGCAACATGAACACCACGTGGGTCGCCGGGTCGTCCCAGCCACGGGCGATCATCCAGGCCCGCAAACGCCCCACCAACCAGCTCAGGGCTACGCCCACCGCCAGGCCACCCACCGCCACCAGGACGAACGTCAGGCTGGCATTGGCCAGGGAAAACACCCCGGTGACCGCCGCCACCAGGGCAAACTTGAAGGTCACCAGGCCCGAGGCGTCGTTCATCAACGCCTCGCCCTGGAGCATGTGCATCAACGGCGTCGGCAGGCGGTTCTGGGAAATCGCCGAGACCGCCACGGCGTCGGTGGGCGACAGCACCGCCGCCAGGGCGAAGGCCACCGGCAAGGGAATGGTCGGCAGCAGCCAGTGGATGAAATAACCGGCGCCGACCACGGTGAACAGCACCAGCCCCACGGCCAGGGTCAGGATCGGGCCACGCAGTCGCCAGAACTCGCGCTTGGGCATGCGCCAGCCATCGGAAAACAACAGCGGCGGCAGGAACAGGAACAGGAACAGCTCCGGGTCCAGGGCCACGTGCAGGCCCAGGGTCGGCCAGGCCAGCAAGGCCCCGGCGCTGATCTGCACCAGGGGCAGTGGCAGTGGAATCACCCGCCCGACAAGACGCGAGAGGCTCACCAGCATCAGCATGATGAGGACGGTATAGGCGGTTTGCATAAAGCGGGGTTCCTGATTCGAACGTTCAGAGCAGACACACAAACGCGGCGACAATTCACCGCACAAGTGCCATGTTAGCCGCTTAAGCTGCGCTCACGCCGCTGCACGAAAGTCGCAACGCCCAGGTCCGCGCCACACAATACGACAAAGCCCCGCAGCCGCCGACGCCTAAGCGCCGCCGTCGTGGCATAATCCCGGACCTTCGATTACCAGCACTCCAGAGGGGGCAATTCCTTGACCGCTTCAAGCAAAACGTTGCACCTTTTCGGCATCAAGGCCTGCGACACCATGAAAAAGGCGCGCACCTGGCTCGATGAACACGCTGTCAGCTATGACTTCCACGACTACAAGACCTCCGGCATCGATCGCGAGCACCTGAACCAGTGGTGCGCCGAGCACGGCTGGGAAGTGGTGCTGAACCGCGCGGGCACTACCTTCCGCAAGCTCGATGAGGCCAGCAAGGCCGACCTCGACCAGGCCAAGGCCGTCGAACTGATGCTCGCGCAGCCCTCGATGATCAAGCGCCCGGTGCTCGACCTCGGAAACAGAACCCTGATTGGCTTCAAGCCAGACCTTTACGCAGCGGCGCTCAAGTAAGCCTGCTCAACCAATTTCGCAAGAGGTAACTGCATGTCCACTACCCTGTTCAGCCTGGCATTCGGTGTCGGCACCCAGAACCGCCAAGGCGCTTGGCTGGAAGTGTTTTACGCAGCGCCGCTGCTCGAGCCAGCCGCTGAAATCGTCGCCGCCGTGGCGCCGATCCTCGGCTACAGCGAAGGCAACCAGGCCATCGCCTTCAACACCACCCAGGCCGCGCAGATGGCCGACGCCCTCAAGGGCATCGACGCCGCCCAGGCCGCCCTGCTGACCCGCCTGGCCGAAAGCCACAAGCCCCTGGTCGCCACCCTGCTGGCCGAAGACGCCCAGTTGAGCAGCACCCCCGAGGCCTACCTCAAGCTGCACCTGCTGTCCCATCGCCTGGTCAAGCCCCATGGCCTGAGCCTGGCCGGCGTGTTCCCGTTGCTGCCGAACGTCGCCTGGACCAGCCAGGGCGCCATCGACCTGGCCGAACTGGCCGAGCACCAGCTGGAAGCGCGCCTGCGCGGCGAGCTGCTGGAAGTGTTCTCGGTGGACAAGTTCCCGAAAATGACCGACTACGTCGTGCCAAGCGGCGTACGTATCGCTGACAGCGCGCGGATCCGCCTGGGCGCCTACATCGGCGAAGGCACCACCGTGATGCACGAAGGCTTCGTCAACTTCAACGCCGGCACCGAAGGCCCGGGCATGATCGAAGGCCGCGTATCGGCTGGCGTGTTCGTCGGCAAGGGGTCGGACCTGGGCGGCGGCTGTTCCACCATGGGCACCCTGTCGGGTGGCGGTAACATCGTGATCAAGGTCGGCGAAGGCTGCCTGATCGGCGCCAACGCCGGCATCGGTATCCCGCTGGGCGATCGCAACACCGTGGAGTCGGGCCTGTACGTGACCGCCGGAACCAAGGTGGCGCTGCTGGACGAGAACAACCAACTGGTCAAGGTCCTCAAGGCCCGGGAACTGGCCGGCCAGCCTGACCTGCTGTTCCGCCGCAACTCGGAAACCGGCGCCGTGGAGTGCAAGACCCACAAGTCGGCCATCGAGCTGAACGAAGCGCTGCACGCTCACAACTGAGCGAGCCCAGCACGCGGTTCCACCGGAACCCGCCGGGCGCTTATCATCAGCGCCCGGCCTGTTCAAACGAGTTTCGCCATCATGCTTGTACCCTCTCCCTGGCGCGCCGACTTCCCGGCCATCGCCGCCCTGCAACGCCAGGACCAGACCTACCTGGACAACGCCGCCACCACCCAGAAGCCCCAGGCCCTGCTGGATGCCCTGGCGCACTACTACACCAACGGCGCGGCCAACGTGCATCGCGCCCAGCACCTGCCCGGCGCCCATGCCACCCAAGCCTTCGAGGACAGCCGCAGCAAGGTCGGCCAGTGGCTCAATGTCGGCGACAGCGGGCAGATCGTCTTCACCCACGGCGCGACTTCCGCGCTGAACCTCCTGGCCTACGGCCTTGAACATCGATTCGAGGCTGGCGATGAGATCGTCGTCAGCGCCCTGGAGCACCACGCCAACCTGCTGCCCTGGCAACAACTGGCCCAGCGCCGCGGGCTGGGCCTGGTGGTCCTGCCGCTGGACGCCGACGGCCTGGTGGATATCGATGCCGCGAGCCGCCTGATCGGCCCGCGAACCCGACTGCTGGCGGTCAGCCAGCTGTCCAACGTACTGGGCGCCTGGCAACCCCTGACCCCGCTGCTGGCCATGGCCAGGGCCCAGGGCGCACTGACCGTGGTCGACGGCGCCCAGGGAGTGGTCCACGGTCGACATGACGTTCAGGCCCTGGGCTGCGATTTCTATGTGTTCTCCAGCCACAAGCTGTACGGCCCGGAAGGCGTCGGCGTGCTCTTCGGCCGCCATGGGGCGCTCCAGGACCTGCGCCACTGGCAGTTCGGTGGCGAGATGGTCCAGGACGCCGATTACCAGCATGCCAGGTTCCGTCCCGCGCCCCTGGGTTTCGAGGCGGGAACGCCAGCGATCGCCGGGGTCATCGGCCTTGGCGCCACCCTGGACTATCTCGGTGGCCTGGACCAGCAAGCCGTGGCCGAGCATGAGGCGCAGCTGCATGCCTACCTCTTGCACGGGCTGCAGGCACGCAATGGCATCCGCCTGCTGGGCACGCCGCAGCTGGCGCTGGTCAGCTTCGTGGTCGACGGCGTACACAGCGCCGACCTGGCGCACCTGTTGACCGAACAGGGCATCGCCGTGCGGGCCGGCCATCACTGCGCCATGCCCTTGCTCAAGAGCTTCGGCCTGCACGGAGCGATCCGCGTCTCCCTGGCGCTGTACAACGACTCCGAGGACCTGGAGCGCTTCTTCGAGGCCCTGGACCAGGCCCTGGAGCTGCTGCGATGAGCCTGCCGGAAGACGCCAGCACAGCGCTGCGGGCCTTCCAGGAAGCCGCTGGCTGGGAACAGCGGGCGCGCTTGTTGATGCAATGGGGCGAACGCCTGCCGGCCCTGGACGACAGCGCCAGGGTCGAGGCCAATCGAGTGCACGGTTGTGAAAGCCAGGTGTGGCTGGTGGCGAGCCTGGATCAAGGCCGCTGGCAGTTCGCCGCGGGCACCGATGCCCGGCTGATCCGTGGCCTGGTGGCGCTGCTGCTGGCGCGGGTCAACGGTTTGTCGGCGCAAGAGTTACGTGAGGTGGACCTGGCGGACTGGTTCAACCAGCTGGGGCTGTCGCGCCAGCTCTCGCCATCACGCGCCAACGGCCTCAATGCCGTGCTGCAACGAATGGGCGAACTGGCCAGCGTGTAGCCGCTGCCAAGCCTGCGAGGCTGCGACAAGGGCCGAAGGACCTTCAGCAGATTCAAGACCCAGCGGCCGCTGCGCGCCCGTACGCAGCCTGCGGCAGCGGCTACACGAGGCTCGACCGCTATTGCTGGCTATACCGCCTTGTTGCGCTCGGACGGGCGACGCACGCCCGCCACCAGCTTGTCCACCGCCTTGGTCGCCGCGACCATGCCGAACGTCGCGGTCACCATCATCACCGCGCCGAAACCACCCGCACAATCGAGCTTGACCCCATCGCCGACGAAGCTCTTCTGCAGGCAGATGCCACCGTCGGGCTTGGGATAGCGCAACTGCTCGGTGGAAAACACGCAGGGTACGCTGTAGTGCCGGTTCATGGTGCGCGAGAACCCGTAGTCGCGACGCAAGGTCGAACGCACCTTGGATGCCAGCGGGTCGTTGAAGGTACGGTTCAGGTCGCAGACCTGGATCTGGGTCGGATCGATCTGCCCGCCAGCCCCGCCGGTGGTGATGATCTGGATCTTGCGACGCTTGCACCAGGCGATCAGCGCCGCTTTGGCATTCACGCTGTCGATGCAGTCGATCACGCAATCGATATCGGGAGTGATGTACTCGGCCATGGTGTCACGGGTGACGAAATCCGAAACCGCATGCACCGTGCAATCCGGATTGATGCCCCGCAGGCGCTCGGCCATGACCTCGACCTTGGGCCGGCCCACGGTGCTGTCCAGAGCATGCAGTTGGCGGTTGCTATTGCTGACGCAGACATCGTCGAGGTCGAACAGCGAGATTTCTCCCACGCCACAACGGGCAATGGCTTCCGCCGCCCAGGAACCGACGCCGCCGACGCCGACGATCGCCACATGGGCCGCCCGCAGCCGTTCCAGGCCCTCGATGCCATACAAACGGGCGACGCCGGCAAACCGTGGATCTTCTGTACTCATGACCATCACCTAAAAAACCGGCGCGCATTATAGGACTTCGCCGCGACAAGTTTTAAGCCGCAAGCTACAAGTAAAGAACTTAAACCCAATTACGGTGCCCAAGGTCTCGCCGTCCCCCGTGCGCTGTACGCTCAGTTGAGGGGCGGTGTAGGATGCGCGCCGTTTGGCGCCAGCCAACCTTTCCCTCGTTCCACACTTCTTGGAACCCGAAATAACCATGTCATCGCGTAAATTTGGACTCAATCTAGTGATAGTGCTGGCCATTGCCGCACTGTTCACCGGTTTCTGGGCGCTGATCAATCGCCCGGTCTCGGCCCCCGACTGGCCGGAACAGATCTCCGGTTTTTCCTACTCGCCCTTCCAGCTGGGTCAGTTCCCGCAAAAGGACCAGTACCCGTCCGACGATGAAATGCGTCGCGACCTGGAGATCATGAGCAAGCTGACCGACAACATCCGCACCTACTCGGTGGACGGCAGCCTGGGGAACATTCCCCGGCTGGCGGAAGAATTCGGCCTGCGCGTGACCTTGGGGATCTGGATCAGCCCGGACCTGGAGCGCAACGAGCGCGAGATCATGCGCGCCATCGAACTGGCCAACACCTCCCGCAGCGTGGTCCGGGTAGTGGTGGGTAACGAGGCGATCTTCCGCAAGGAGATCAACGCCGACCAGTTGTCCGTGGTCCTGGACCGGGTGCGCGCCGCGGTCAAGGTACCCGTCACCACCTCAGAACAGTGGCACGTCTGGGAAGAACATCCGGAACTGGCCCAGCACGTCGACCTGATCGCCGCGCACATCCTGCCCTACTGGGAGTTCATCCCGGTGGACAAGGCCGAACAGTTCGTCCTCGACCGGGCTCGCGACCTGAAGAAGATGTTCCCGAAAAAACCGCTGCTGCTGTCCGAAGTGGGCTGGCCGAGCAATGGCCGTATGCGCGGTGGCGCCGACGCCAGCCCGGCGGACCAGGCGATCTACCTGCGGACCCTGGTCAACCAGCTCAACCGCCAGGGCTACAACTACTTCGTCATCGAAGCCTTCGACCAACCGTGGAAGGCCAGCGACGAAGGTTCGGTGGGCGCCTACTGGGGCGTGTTCAACGCCTCGCGCCAACAGAAATTCAACTTCGAAGGCCCGGTCGTTGCCATCCCGCAATGGCGGGTATTGGCCATTGGCTCGGTGGTCCTGGCGATGCTGTCGTTGGCGGTGTTGCTGATCGACGGCTCGGCCCTGCGCCAGCGCGGGCGGACGTTCCTGACCTTCATCGCCTTCCTCTGCGGTTCGGTGCTGGTGTGGATCGGCTATGACTACAGCCAGCAATACAGCACCTGGTTCAGCCTGACCGTGGGCTTCCTCCTGGCGCTAGGCGCCCTGGGGGTGTTCATCGTCCTGCTCACCGAGGCCCACGAACTGGCGGAGGCCGTGTGGGTGCGCAAGCGTCGGCGCGAGTTCCTGCCCGTGGAGGGCGATTCCGGCTACCGGCCGAAAGTCTCGATCCACGTGCCCTGCTACAACGAGCCGCCGGAGATGGTCAAGCAGACCCTGGATGCCCTGGCCAACCTCGATTACCCGGACTACGAAGTCCTGATCATCGACAACAACACCAAGGACCCGGCCGTCTGGGAACCGGTCCAGGCCTATTGCCAGACCCTGGGCCCGCGCTTTCGCTTCTTCCATGTCTCGCCGCTCGCCGGCTTCAAGGGCGGCGCGCTGAACTACCTGATCCCGCATACCGCCAAGGACGCCGAGGTGATCGCGGTCATCGACTCCGACTACTGCGTGGAGCGCAACTGGCTCAAGCACATGGTGCCGCACTTCGCCGATCCGAAGATCGCCATCGTGCAGTCGCCCCAGGATTACCGCGACCAGAACGAAAGCACCTTCAAGAAGCTCTGCTACGCCGAATACAAGGGCTTCTTCCATATCGGCATGGTGACCCGCAACGACCGCGACGCCATCATCCAGCACGGCACCATGACCATGACCCGCCGTTCGGTCCTGGAAGAGCTGGGCTGGGCCGACTGGTGCATCTGCGAGGACGCCGAGCTGGGCCTGCGGGTGTTCGAGAAGGGCCTGTCGGCCGCCTACCACCACGAAAGCTACGGCAAGGGCCTGATGCCCGACACCTTCATCGACTTCAAGAAGCAGCGTTTCCGCTGGGCCTACGGCGCGATCCAGATCATCAAGCGCCACACCGCCAGCCTGCTGCGCGGCAAGGACACCGAGCTGACCCGCGGCCAGCGCTACCACTTCCTGGCGGGCTGGCTGCCGTGGGTGGCCGACGGCATGAACATCTTCTTCACCATCGGCGCGCTGTTGTGGTCGGCGGCGATGATCATCGTGCCCAAGCAGGTGGACCCGCCGCTGCTGATCTTCGCCATCCCGCCCCTGGCGCTGTTCGTGTTCAAGGTCGGCAAGATCATCTTCCTCTACCGCCGTGCGGTGGGCGTGAACCTCAAGGACGCCTTCTGCGCGGCCCTGGCTGGCCTCGCCCTGTCCCATACCATCGCCAAGGCGGTGCTGTACGGTTTCTTCACCAGCAGCATCCCGTTCTTCCGCACGCCGAAGAACGCCAATAGCCATGGTTTCTGGGTGGCCATCTCCGAGGCTCGGGAAGAGCTGTTCATCATGCTGCTGCTGTGGGGCGCGGCGCTGGGGATCTTCCTGGTCCAGGGCCTGCCGAGCAACGACATGCGTTTCTGGGTGACCATGCTCCTGGTGCAGTCGCTGCCCTATGTAGCGGCACTGGTCATGGCCTTCCTGTCGTCGCTGCCCAAGCCGGCGCCGGAGCCTGAACCGGCCCCTGCGGCCTGAATCGACACAAAGTACTAAACGGCGGCCTGAGGCCGCCGTTTTGCTTTAAGATATCCGCCATTTTGCGCGCCTTGCCCCCATTACAGTAGGAGCTAGGCTTGCCTGCGATGAAACCTCTGCGGTGCCTCGGGCAAACCGCGTCGCGACCATCGCGGGCAAGTCGGATCGCCGCCCGCTCGCTCCTACACATAACGCCTTGCACCGGAGTTTCCCATGACGGCCCACGCCGAGCTTTCGCCGACCCTGCAACTTGCCTGTGACCTGATCCGTCGCCCCTCGGTGACCCCGGTCGATGCCGACTGTCAGAAGCTGATGATGCAGCGCCTGGGCGATGCCGGTTTCCAGCTGGAACCGATGCGCATCGAGGATGTGGACAACTTCTGGGCCACCCATGGCAAGCACGCAGGCCCGGTGCTGTGCTTCGCCGGCCACACCGACGTGGTGCCGACCGGCCCGGTCCAGGCCTGGCAGAACGATCCGTTCGAGGCCCTGATCGACGAACACGGCATGCTCTGCGGCCGTGGCGCGGCGGACATGAAAGGCAGCCTGGCGGCGATGCTGGTGGCCGCCGAGCGCTTCGTCGGCGATTACCCGGACCACAAGGGCTCGGTGGCGTTCCTGATCACCAGCGATGAAGAAGGCCCGGCGCACCATGGCACCAAGGCCGTGGTCGAACGCCTGGCAGCGCGCAAGGAACGCCTGGACTGGTGCATCGTCGGCGAGCCTTCGAGCACCAGCCTGGTGGGCGATGTGGTCAAGAATGGCCGCCGCGGCTCCCTGGGCGCCAAGCTCACGGTCCGTGGGGTCCAGGGCCATGTGGCCTATCCGCACCTGGCCAAGAACCCTATCCACCTGGCCGCCGCGGCCCTGGCGGAACTGGCGGCCGAGCACTGGGACGACGGCAACGCCTTCTTCCCGCCCACCAGTTTCCAGATCTCCAACCTCAACTCCGGCACCGGCGCCACCAACGTGATTCCCGGTGAGCTGGTGGCCCTGTTCAACTTCCGCTTCTCCACCGAATCCACCGTCGAAGGCCTGCAACAGCGGGTCGCGGCAATCCTGGACAAGCACGAACTGGACTGGCACGTGGAGTGGGCGCTGTCCGGCCTGCCGTTCCTCACCGAGCCAGGCGCCTTGCTCGACGCGGTATCGGCCAGCATCGAGCAGGTCACCGGCCGCCAGACCAAGGCCTCCACCAGCGGCGGTACGTCCGATGGCCGGTTCATCGCCACCCTGGGCACCCAGGTGGTGGAACTGGGGCCGGTCAACGCCACCATCCACCAGGTCAATGAGCGGATCCTGGCCAGCGACCTCGACGTGCTGACCGAGATCTACTACCAGACCCTGGTCCGGTTGCTCGCCTGATGCTCGCCTGCCCTCTTTGCAGCGCCCCGCTGAACACCCAGGACAATGGCGTGGTGTGCCCGGCCGGGCATCGCTTCGACCGCGCCCGCCAGGGTTACCTGAACCTGCTGCCGGTACAGCACAAGAACAGCCGCGACCCGGGCGATAACCAGGCCATGGTCGAGGCCCGCCGCGACTTCCTCAACGCCGGGCACTACGCCCCGGTGGCCGCGCGCCTGGCCGAGCTGGCCGCCGAGCGGGCACCACAGCGTTGGGTGGACATTGGCTGTGGCGAGGGTTACTACACCGCGCAACTGGCCCAGGCTCTGCCCACAGCCGATGGCTACGCCCTGGATATTTCCCGGGAAGCGGTCAAGCGCGCCTGCCGCCGGGCCCCGCAGTTGACCTGGATGGTCGCCAGCATGGCGCGCATTCCCCTGGCCGAGGGCAGTTGCCAGTTCCTGGCCAGCGTCTTCAGCCCCCTGGACTGGCAGGAAGCCAAGCGCCTGTTGAGCCCTGGCGGCGGCCTGATGAAGGTCGGCCCTACCAGCGGCCACCTGATGGAGCTGCGCGAATGCCTGTACGACGAGGTCCGGGAATACACCGACGACAAGCACCTGGCCCTGGTGCCACAGGGCATGGCCCTGGACCATAGCGAGGTCCTGGAATTCAAGCTGCGCCTGGATCGCCCGCAAGATCGCGCCAACCTGCTGGCCATGACGCCCCATGGCTGGCGTGCCAGCGCCGAGCGCCGGGCCGCGGTGATCGAGCAAGAGCAGCCGTTCGAGGTCAGCGTATCGATGCGCTACGATTATTTCGTACTGCAGTGACCCCACTTCAACCACGACCCCGGGCATGGGCCCGGGGTCGGATAAATCCGCGAATGGATTTTTCAGACCGGCAATGAGGACATCCATGCGCCAGCCCGATATCGAGATTTACCTGAAAGACGCCGACGTCGACCACAAGGCCATCGCCGCCTGGCTCGGCGCCGTGCTGGGACCTTGCAGCCAATGGGTACAGAAGGGCCAGACCTACAAATGCACTGCCGGCCAGGTGCCGGTGACCTGGCTGCCCAAGGCCGTGGGCAAATGGAACAGCCTCTACCTGGAAAGCGACCAGACGCCCTGGGACGACGACATCGCCTGCGCCCGCGCCGCGTTCGCCGCGCTCAACGTCGAGGTGCGCTGCGCACCGGGTAGCTGGGTCGAAGAAGAAGGTGAAGAGTCCGCCGATCGCTGGATTCGCATCAGCACCGACGGTGAGGAAGAGATTACCTGGCGCACCGCCTGATTGCGCTTGCGCCTGACGCCAATGACGGCCGGAGCGAGGCTTGCTCGCGACAGCGTTTATCGCGAGCACGCTTCGCTCCGGCCGGGCAGAGCCCTTACAAGCCGACGACGTCCTCGGCCTGCAGGCCTTTCTGGCCTTCGACCACGGCGTACTCCACCTGCTGGCCTTCAGTCAGGGAACGGTGGCCTTCGCCACGGATCGCCCGGTAGTGAACGAACACGTCCGCCCCACCTTCACGCTGGATAAAGCCGTAGCCCTTGGCGTCGTTGAACCACTTCACGCTGCCGGTCTCACGAGTAGTCATGAATCCATCCCTCAATTTTTTATTATTGGCTCGGCGCTCTGCCGCCAAACCTGGAGAACTTTCCCTGGGCCTGCTTCTCTATGAGTGGAAGCGATACGACTGCGGGAGAGTTGGCCGAGTATATGACAGGTGGAAAAACTCTCAACTCAATCTTGTTTGGTGGCGTTTTTGCCGATTTTCGACGAATCCGGCACACTAGCGCCCACTACTGCCAGGTAAAGAGCCGCGTTGCCGGACGACGTCGCCGACCACCGGGCGGGAGCGAACAAACCGTACTTCTCGCACCTTTTTCCGCAACAAGCGAGCTGCCGTCGCGACCTGTCCCAGCGACCACTGCTCCTCCCCCCAGGCTTGCGCTTGGTTTTTTATTCACTCACGTAGAAACCGTATGACCCGCTCCCCGATCCGCCGTCTCGTGTTTGGCACCTTGCGCCGCCTGCTGTATCTCTGGGTACGCTCGGAAACCATCAACCAGTCGTCCTTCACTCTTGACCTGGACCGCAGCCGACCGGTGTTCTACGTCCTGCAAAACCCGTCCCTGAGCGACCTGGCGGTGGTGGACACCGAGTGCACCAAGGCCGGCCTGCCACGCCCGGTACTGCCGGTGTCGGTGGGCAACCTGCTGGAACCCGCGGCATTCTTCTACCTGACCCCGGAACCGGACTGGCTCGGCCGCCAGGACAAGCGCGGCGCCCCACCGACCCTGACCCGCCTGGTCAGCGCCCTGGCCCAGAACGCCACCGAAGATGCGCAGATCATCCCGGTCAGCGTGTTCTGGGGCCAGTCCCCGGACAGCGAGTCCAGCCCCTGGAAGCTGCTGTTCGCCGACAGCTGGGCGGTCACCGGACGCCTGCGTCGCCTGCTGAGCATCATGATCCTGGGACGCAAGACCCGGGTGCAGTTCTCGGCACCGATCCACCTGCGCGAGCTGATCGAGCACAACAAGGGCCACGAGCGCACCGTGCGCATGGCCCAGCGCATCCTGCGGGTGCACTTTCGCAACCTCAAGGCCGCCGTCATCGGCCCGGACATTTCCCACCGGCGCAACCTGGTCAAGGGCCTGCTCAACCAGCCCCTGGTCAAGCAGGCGATCCTGGATGAAGCCGAGCGCGAGAAGATCTCCCCGGAAAAGGCCAAGGCCCAGGCCCTGCGCTATGGCAACGAGATCGCCTCGGACTACACCTACACCGCGATCCGCTTCCTGGAAGTGGTGCTGAGCTGGTTCTGGAACAAGATCTACGACGGGATCAAGGTCAACCACCTCGAAGGCGTGCAGAAGATCGCCCAGGGCCACGAAGTCATCTACGTGCCCTGCCATCGCAGCCATATCGACTACCTGTTGCTGTCCTACCTGCTGTTCCGCAATGGCCTGACCCCGCCCCACATCGCCGCCGGGATCAACCTCAACATGCCGCTGATCGGCGGCCTGCTGCGCCGCGGCGGGGCCTTCTTCATGCGCCGCACTTTCAAGGGCAACCCGCTCTACACCTCGGTGTTCAACGAGTACCTGCACACCCTGTTCACCAAGGGCTTTCCCGTGGAGTACTTCGTCGAGGGCGGGCGCTCGCGCACCGGACGGATGCTGCAACCCAAGACCGGCATGCTGGCCATCACCTTGCGCAGCTTCCTGCGCTCCTCGCGCATGCCCATCGTCTTCGTGCCGGTGTACATCGGCTACGAGCGGGTGCTGGAAGGCCGCACCTACCTGGGCGAGCTGCGTGGCGCGAGCAAGAAGAAGGAGTCGATCTTCGACATCTTCAAGGTCATCGGCGCGCTCAAGCAGCGCTTCGGCCAAGTGGCGGTGAACTTCGGCGAACCGATCAAGCTGGCAGAGTTCCTCGACCAGGAGCAACCGGGCTGGCGCACGCAGGAACTGGGCCCGCAGTTCCGTCCGGCCTGGCTCAACGAAACCACCAACCGCCTGGGCGAACGGGTCGCGCAGCACCTTAACGAAGCCGCCGCGATCAACCCGGTGAACCTGGTGGCCCTGGCCCTGCTCTCCACCAGCCGCCTGGCCCTGGACGACCGCGCCATGGCCCGGGTGCTGGACCTGTACCTGGCCCTGCTGCGCAGCGTGCCCTACTCGCCCCACACCACCTTGCCGGAAGGCGATGGCCGGGCGCTGATCCAGCACGTCAAGGACATGGACCTGCTGGCCGAGCAGAGCGATGCCCTGGGCAAGATCCTCTACCTGGACGAGCAGAACGCCGTCCTGATGACCTACTACCGCAACAACGTGTTGCACATCTTCGCCTTGCCGGCCCTGCTGGCGAGTTTCTTCCAGAGCGCCTCGCGCATGAGCCGCGAGCAGATCCTGCGCTACACCCGCGCCCTGTATCCGTACCTGCAGGCCGAGCTGTTCATCCGCTGGCCCCTGGAAGAACTGGACGCGGTAGTGGACCAGTGGCTGCAAGCCTTCGTCGAGCAAGGCCTGCTGCGCTTCGAAAAAGAGATGTACCAGCGCCCGGCGCCCAGCTCGCGCCACTTCGTCCTGCTGACCCTGCTGTCCAAGAGCATCGCCCAGACCCTGCAGCGCTTCTACATGGCCATTTCGCTGTTGCTCAACAGCGGCCAGAACAGCATCAGCGCCGAAGAGCTGGAAGACCTCTGCACCGTCATGGCCCAGCGCCTGTCGATCCTGCATGGCCTCAATGCCCCGGAGTTCTTCGACAAGAGCCTGTTCCGCCATTTCATCCAGACCCTGCTGGACCAGGGCGTGCTGCACCGTGACGACGCCGGCAAGCTGAGCTACCACGAGCTGCTCGGGGAGCTGGCCGAGGGCGCTGCCAAGCGCGTGCTGCCGGCGGAGATTCGCCTGTCGATCCGCCAGGTCGCCCTGCACCGCAGCGAAGACGCCGCCGAGCAAGTCGCGACGGCGGCGCAAAGCGAGTAGATTCTCAAGGGCGCCGCGGCTTGCGCGGCGCCCCAGATACGGAGATCCGCCATGAAGAAGCTCATACTGCTGGCCGCCGCGGCGCTGCTCGGTGCTTGCCAATCCACCGCGCCTGCGACCAAGGCCAGCCTCGAAGGTGAAGTCTTCTATCTGCAACGCGTCGCCCTGCCAGCGACCGCCACCCTGAGCGTGAGCCTGCAGGACGTGTCCCTGGCCGATGCGCCGGCGGTGCTCCTGGCCGAGCAACGCGGGCCCGTCAAGGGCCAGGTGCCGCTGCCCTTCCATCTCGACTACGACCCGGCGCAGGTCAAGCCTGGCCACACCTATTCGCTCAGTGCGCACATCGAAGTCGATGGCCGGCTGATCTTCATCACCACCGAACACAACGGAGTCAAACTCGACGGCAGCGATCCGCGGCCGTTCAAGCTCCGTGTCGACGCTGTCCGTTAACCCTCACTGCACAAGGAAGCCGCCATGCTCCGTACCTCGCTCCGTTTCACCAGCCTGTGCGCTGGCCTGATGATCTCCGCCAGTGCCCTGGCCCTGTCCCTGAGCGACCTGTCCCAGGGCGATGCCAGCGGCGGTCTGAAGGATGCCCTGACCCAGGGTGCGCAAATCGCCGTCAAGCAGCTGGGCACCCCCGGCGGCTTCAGCAACAACCCGGACGTACGCATCGAGCTGCCGGGCAACCTGGGCAAGGTCGCCAAGAAGATGAAGCAGTTCGGTATGGGCGAGCAGGTCGAACAGCTGGAAACCAGCATGAACAAGGCCGCCGAGGCGGCAGTCCCGCAAGCCCAGGCGCTGCTGGTGGATGCCGTGAAGAAGATGACCGTGGCCGATGCCAAGGGCATCCTGGCCGGTGGCAAGGATTCAGCCACCCAATACCTGGACAAGAGCAGTCGTGAGCAGATCCGCGCCAAGTTCCTGCCGATCGTCAAGCAGGCCACCGACCAGGTCGGCCTGGCCAAGCAGTACAACTCCTTCGCCGGACAGGCTGCGACCCTTGGCGTGCTGGATGCCAAGAGCGCCAATATCGAGGGTTACGTGACCGAGCAGGCGCTCAACGGCCTGTTCGAGATGATCGGCAAGCAGGAAGAAACCATTCGCCAGAACCCGGGCGCCGCGGCCACCAGCCTGGCCAAGAAAGTCTTCGGCACCCTGTAGGCCCTGCCCTCACCCACAGGAGCCGGTCGCCCGGCTCCTGCTTCGCGCAATCGCCTCAGTCCTTCTTGATCCTGAACCATGCCGCATAGAGTGCCGGCAGGAACAGCAAGGTCAGCGCCGTAGCGACAATCAGCCCGCCCATGATCGCCACCGCCATTGGCCCGAAGAACACGCTGCGCGACAGTGGGATCATCGCCAGCACCGCCGCCAGGGCGGTCAGCACGATAGGCCGGAAGCGCCGCACCGTGGCCTCGATAATCGCATCCCAGGGTTTCTGTCCGGCCCTGATGTCCTGCTCGATCTGGTCCACCAGGATCACCGAGTTACGCATGATCATCCCCGACAGGGCGATGGTGCCCAGCATCGCCACGAAGCCGAAGGGTTGGCGGAACACCAGGAGGAACAGGGTCACGCCGATCAGCCCCAGCGGAGCGGTGAGGAACACCATGACCGTGCGCGAGAAGCTGCGCAGCTGGACCATCAGCAGGGTCAGCACCACCACGATGAACAGTGGCACGCCAGCTTTCACCGAGTTCTGGCCGCGGGCGGAGTCCTCGACGGTGCCGCCGACCTCCAGCAAGTAGCCATCGGGCAACTCGGCACGTACCGGCTCCAGGGTCGGCAGGATCTGCTGAACCAGGGTCGCCGGCTGCTCCTTGCCATAGATATCGCCCCGCACGGTTACCGTTGGCAGGCGGTTGCGATGCCAGATCACGCCTTCCTCGAAGCCGTACTCCACGGTCGCGACCTGGGATAGCGACACGCTCTGGCCGTTATCGGTCGGCACCGCCAGGCTCGGCAACAGCGACAGTTCGGTACGCTCCTCGCGGGTGCCGCGCAGGAGGATCTCGATCAGCTCGTTGTCCTCGCGGTACTGGCTGACGGTGGAGCCGATCAGCGAGCTCTGGAGGAACTTCGACAGGTTGGCGGTGCTCACGCCCAGGGCCCTGGCACGATCCTGGTCGATGTTCAGGTAGACCACCTTGCTCGGCTCTTCCCAGTCCAGGTGGACGTTGGCCACATGGGGGTTCTCGCGCACCTTGGTCGCCACCTTGCGGGCCAGGGCACGCACCTGCTCGATGTGTTCGCCAGTGACCCGGAACTGCACCGGATAACCTACCGGCGGGCCGTTCTCCAGGCGCGTGACCCGCGAACGCAAGGCCGGGAACTGTTGATTGAGGGTATCAAGCAACCAACTGCGCAGGCTCTCGCGATCCTCGATGCTCTTGGCCAGGACCACGAACTGGGCAAAGCTGGTGGCCGGCAGCTGCTGGTCCAGGGGCAGGTAGAAGCGCGGTGAACCGGTGCCGACGTAGGCCACGTAATTGTCGATGCCCGGGTGATCCTTGAGCATCGCTTCCAGGCGCTTGACCTCTTCGGCGGTATTGCTCAGGGAGGCACCTTCGGCCAGCTTCAGGTCGACCATCAGTTCCAGGCGGCCCGAAGCCGGGAAGAACTGCTGCGGGACGAAGCGGAACAACAGCACCGAGCCGACGAACGCCAGGATGGTCAGGACGATCACCGTCTTGCGCCGCTCCACGCACCAGCCCACCACCCGGCGTACACGCTGGTAGAACGGCGTGCCGTGGGGATTGGATTCGGCGCCGTGCTTGGCGGCATGGAGCTTGGCCAGATCCGGCAGCAGCTTCTCGCCCAGGTACGGCACGAACACCACCGCGGCGATCCACGAAGTCACCAGGGCGATGGTCACCACCTGGAAGATCGAACGGGTGTACTCACCCGTGCCCGACTGGGCCGTGGCGATCGGCAAGAAACCCGCCGCGGTGATCAGGGTGCCGGTCAGCATCGGGAACGCGGTACTGGTCCAGGCATAGCTCGCGGCCTTGATCCGGTCGAACCCCTGCTCCATCTTGATCGCCATCATCTCCACCGCGATGATCGCGTCGTCCACCAGCAGGCCGAGGGCCAGGACCAGGGCACCGAGGGAAATCTTGTGCAAGCCGATGCCCAGGTAATACATGGTGGCGAAGGTCATCGCCAGCACCAGGGGAATGGCCAGGGCCACCACCATCCCGGTGCGGATGCCCAGGGAGAAGAAGCTCACCAGCAATACGATGATCAGCGCCTCGGCCAGTACCCGGACGAACTCGCCGACCCCGGTCTTCACCGCCGCCGGCTGGTCGGAGACCTTGCGCAGCTCCATGCCCGCCGGCAGGGTTTTCTGCAACCGCGCGAACTCGCCCTCCAGGGCCTTGCCCAGCACCAGGATGTCACCGCCCTCCTTCATGGCCACGGCCAGGCCGATGGCGTCTTCGCCCATGAAGCGCATGCGCGGCGCGGGCGGATCGTTGAAGCCACGACGGACATCGGCGACATCGCCGATGCGGAAGGTGCGTCCGGCCACACGGATCGGGAAGCTGCGGATCTGCTCCACGGTCTGGAAATTACCGGACACGCGCAATTGCACGCGCTCGCTGGAAGTCTCGAAGAACCCTGCGGTGGATACCGCGTTCTGCTCCTCCAGGGCCTGCTGCACCGCCGCCAGGGGCAGGCCCAGGGTCGCCAGCTTGACGTTGGACAGTTCGATCCAGATCTTTTCGTCCTGCAAGCCCAGCAGCTCGACCTTGCCCACGTCCTTGACCCGTTGCAGCTGGATCTGGATGCGGTCGGCGTAGTCCTTGAGCACCGCGTAGTCGAAACCCTGCCCGGTCAGCGCGTAGATGTTGCCGAAGGTGGTGCCGAACTCATCGTTGAAGAACGGCCCCTGGATGCCTGGCGGCAGGGTGTGGCGGATATCGCTGATCTTCTTGCGAACCTGGTACCAGAGTTCGGGAATCTGGTTGGAGTGCATCGAGTCCCGGGCGATGAAGGTCACCTGGGACTCACCGGGACGCGAGAAGGACACGATACGGTCGTACTCGCCGGTCTCCATCAGCTTCTTCTCGATGCGCTCAGTGACCTGGCGCGACACTTCCTGGGCCGTGGCCCCCGGCCAATTGGTGCGGATCACCATGGCCTTGAAGGTGAAGGGTGGATCTTCGCTCTGGCCCAGCTTGGTGTAGGACAACGCCCCGACAATGGCCAGCAGCAGCATCAGGAACAGGACGATCTGGCGATTGCGCAACGCCCAGGCGGAAAGGTTGAAACCCATCGGGGATTACTCCTTGGCCGCCAGGTTGACCACACGGTTGGAGCGATCCACAGGGCGCACTTGCAGGCCCTCGTGGAGCACATGCACGCCTGCCGCCACCACCCAGTCGGATGGGCTCAGGCCCTCGAGCACCGGCACGGTCTTTTCGTTGAAGGCGCCAACCCGCACCGGGGTCTTGTGCAGGGTGTTATTGGCGTCGATCCGCCAGACGTAGGTGGCCCCGCCTTCGGCGGTCAAGGCCGACAGCGGGACCGACAGCGCCACTTGCTCGCCGTTCTGGACGAACACCCGGGCACTCTGGCCCAGTTCCGCCGGGACCTTGCCAGCATTGAAGGCAATGCGCGCGGCGAAGGTCCGCGAGCGTGGATCGGCGGCTGGCGACAACTCGCGGATATGTCCGGCAAAACGCTGTCCCGGCTGGGTCCAGAGTTCCACCGACACTGGCTGGCCGACCTTGAAACGACCGAAGTTCTGTTCCGGTACGCTGATCAGCACCTCCCGCTCGCCATCGGTGGCCAGGGTGAAGACCGTCTGCCCGGCAGCCACGACTTGCCCCACCTCCACCGCCCGCTTGGCTACCACGCCATTCTGGGGCGCCCGCAGCACGGCGTAGCCGGCCTGGTTACTGGCGACATCGAACTCAGCCTTGATCTGCTTCAGCCGTGCTTCGCCGGCACGATAGAGGTTCTCGGCGTTGTCGTACTGCGAATGGCTGACCATCTGCCGGTCCAGCAGGGCCTTGTAGCGATCGCGCTCGGCACGCACCAGGTTGAGGTTGGCGCTGGCGGCGGTGACCTGGGCCCGGGTGGCCTCCAGTTGCAGGCGCACATCCTGGGGGTCGAGCTCGGCCAGCGGCTGGTCGGCCTTGACTCGCTCACCCTCCTCTACCAGCCGTCGGCTGACCTTGCCGCCGATACGGAACGCCAGGTCCGGTTCGTAACGGGCCCGGACTTCGCCGGGATAGCTGTCCAAAGCCCGTGCCGAAGGCTCTGGCTGTACCACCATGGCCGGCCGGACGCCGATCTGGACGGGCTCTTCGTGCCCACAAGCAGACAGAAAAAAAGCCAGGCTGACTGGCAGGGCATAGCGCAACATGGCGGCGACCTTTCGCTAATGGGGCTTGGAATATTTATACTGGCCAGTATGTTATTAATAGCAAACTCACCAGTCCAGTATTAACAACGAAAAAATGTCCGACAATCACGCCGCAAACGTTGGGCCAGGCAGGCCCAAGGATCTGGCAAAACGTCAAGCCATTCTCGAAGCAGCCAAGAACCTGTTCTTGAGCAATGGCTACGCCAACACCAGCATGGATGCGGTCGCCGCTGAAGCCGGGGTTTCCAAGCTCACGGTATACAGCCACTTCAACGATAAGGAGACGCTGTTTTCCGCCGCCGTGGTGGCCAAGTGCGAGGAACAATTACCCACCCTGATCTACGAGCTGACGCCGGGCACCTCGGTGCAAAGCCTGCTGCTGGCTATTGGCCGGGGCTTTCACCAATTGGTCAACAGCGACGAGTCGGTCAACCTGCACCGCCTGATCATGACCCTGGGCAGCCAGGACCCCAAGCTCTCGCAGGTGTTCTTCGAAGCCGGCCCCGAACGTGTCCTGCAGGGCATGGAGCGGCTATTGGGCAAGATCCATCAGCAAGGCACCCTGTACATCGATAAGCCGCGCAACGCCGCCGAGCATTTCTTCTGCATGCTCAAGGGCGGGGCGAATTTCCGCCTCCTCTATGGCTGCGGCAAGCCCCTGACAGGGGCCGCCGCAGAGGAACACGTACGGGAAGTGGTGGGGCTGTTCATGCGCGCCTATCGCCCGGGACCGGACTGATCTCGCCGCCACGGCTCAGGCCTTGAGAGCCTTCTTGGGGTAGATGTCGTAGCGACTGGACTTGCCTTCCAGGCCATGGCTGGGCTTGGGCCCATCGATGCATGGCGCCTTGCGCGGACGCTTGACCACCACCCGGTGGCTGGCCAAGGCCAGGGCAGCCTCCAGCAATGCCGGTGCGTCGTTGTCGTCGCCCACCAGAGGCCGGAACAGGCGCATTTCCTTTTTCACCAGGGCGCTTTTCTCGCGGTGGGGGAACATCGGGTCGAGGTAGATCACCTGGGGCGGTTCGCCTTGCCAGTTGCGCATCAGCTCGATGGAATTGCCCTTGAGCAGCTGCATCCGCGCAACGATGGGCGCCACCTCGGCATCCTGCGCCGCACGGGCCAGGCCATCCTCCAGCAGAGCGCCAATCAGCGGCTGGCGCTCGATCAGGCTCATCTGGCAGCCCAGGGTCGCCAGCACGAAAGCATCCTTGCCCAGGCCCGCCGTGGCATCCAGCACCCGTGGCCGCACGCCCTGGGCCACGCCCGCGGCCTTGGCGATCATCTGGCCGCTGCCGCCGCCGTACAAGCGCCGATGGGCCGCGCCGCCTTCGACGAAATCCACCCGTACCGGCCCTGGAGCCTCAGACCCCAATTGCTGCAGTTGCAGCCCGTGCTCGCCCACCTGCAGGGCGAACTCGGCATCCTCGACCTGCAACGGCAGGCCCAGGCGCTCGGCCCACTGCCGGGCCTCGGACTCGAACCCGGCATCCAGGGCCTCGACGTTGATGCGGCAGGCCGCAGGTTGCTCACTCATCTGAAACCACGCTCAAAAAATTAATGATCGGCAAAAACTGCCGATAACAGGACTATCGGCCATTTTGCCAGAGCTCAGCGTCGACCGAGAGCAATGTCAGACATTCAACGCACATCGATAGGTTATATCTCGCCCCATGGCGACTATGGCCTGCGCAACTCCCAGGCACTCAGTGGCGTCAGCCACCTGTGGCAGGACTTCTTTGCCCAGGCCCTGGCCGAGCAAAGAGGTGATGGCGCCGGCGTTGAAGCCATGCCCAAGGTGGCCATCGATGGCCCGGTGGAACCTGCCGGCGGCAGCGAGATACTGGCGCAGATCGTCAACCAGCGCGGTTGCGAGGTCCAGGAGACCGAAGTCCGTCCGCCCGAGCCACTGTTCCTGCCCATCGCCGAGTTCGAGATGGATCTGCTGGACAAGCCGGCCCCGCCCTTCCCGCCGGAAGAAATCATCGCCCAGCAACGCCAGCAAGATTTCGAGAGCGGCTGGGTACGCCCGATCGTGCTCAATGCCGGCCAGCCCCTGCCAGAGCCCGGCCCGGCCCCGGAACCGCGCCCGCTGCACCTACCGATCGCCGAATTCGAGATGGACCTGCTGGAAAAGCCGGCCGAGCCATTCCCGCCGCAAGAACTTATCGAGCAGCAACGGCAGATGGACTTCGACATGGGCTGGGCCCGTCCGCTGATCCTGCAGAACCTGCGCATCGCCGCCTGATCCTGCCCCTTAGCGACAACGCCAGAGCGGCCCCAGGTCCAGGTGGAAATGGTTGCGATGGGCGCTGTTGAAATCCGGCCCCAGCACCACGTTGAAAGCGTCGCAGGCACCCTCCCGGGCCAGGCGCAAAAACCGTCCCTCG
The DNA here is from genome assembly GCF_046230915.1 of Pseudomonas sp. KCJK8993. NCBI lineage: Bacteria > Pseudomonadati > Pseudomonadota > Gammaproteobacteria > Pseudomonadales > Pseudomonadaceae > Pseudomonas > Pseudomonas sp. KCJK8993. The sequence goes on along the minus strand of NZ_JBJJLO010000001.1, from coordinate 8,324 downwards.
GCACTGTCCTTCGGCCAATCCCTGAGCACGCTGATGTTGCGTCCGTCACTCAGGCGAAAGCCGGCGATATCCAGGGCATTGGCACTGGCATGCTCGCTGCGCCAGCCAGTCTTGCGGTGGTACATATTGCGACAGGCAAAACTGCCCAGGTGATCGACGCGCGCCACCCGCTGGCCAAACACCTGCTGCGCCGCCGGCTGCAAGCCATGGCGCTGGTACAGGGCAAAGGCCACGGCCAGCGGACAACTGGCGAGGAAGCTGCTGCTCAGGGCGATATCGCCACCCTGCACTCGCACGGTATTGCTCAAGGGACAGTCCACATCGGCACGGCTGTCGGGTTGGCGACTGGTGCGCAAGCCCGAGGTCGCGAGGGCCTGGTCGCACAGTTGTGGATTATCTCGTAGCCGGGCCAGCTTGAAACGGGTCAACAGATTGGGCTCGGCCCGCACGTCCAGCGGAGCCCAGGGATTCCAGGCATCTGCCAGCGGCAGCCAGCCCAGCCGAACGCCAATCAGCAACAGGGCACCCAGCAACACCAAGGCGCCCGCAATCTTCCTTGCCCTCACGCCAATTCCCTTTTTACGACTGCTTGAACAATTGATTGATCTGTCCGAAGGGAATCGCCCGCTCGGCAAAATCGAAGCGGCCCTGATCACGGATCTCCTGTGCCGCCTGGTAGAACGCGCCATAGGCCGCCCGGGCCAGGGCCGAACCGACACTGATGCGCTTCACGCCCAACTCCGCCAGTTGCCCCACGCTCAGGTCCAGGCCGCCGGACATCAGCACGTTCACCGGCTTGGGCGCCACCGCCCGCACCACTTGGCTGATCTCCTGCGCACTGCGCAGCGCCGGGGCGTAGAGCACGTCGGCACCGGCCTCGGCGTAGGCCTGCAGGCGGCGGATGGTGTCCGCCAGGTCATTGCAACCGTGCAACTGGTTTTCCGCCCGGGCAGTCAGGGTGAAGGCAAACGGCAGGCTACGCACTGCCGCGACACAAGCCTCGATGCGCTCCACCGCCAACTGGAAATCGTAGATGGGATCCTCGGCACGGCCGGTGGCGTCCTCGATCGAGCCACCCACCGCGCCGCAGGCAGCCGCTTGCAACAGGGCCTGGGCGCACTCCCGGGGGTTGTCGGCAAAACCGTTTTCCAGGTCCACGGCTACCGGCAACTCGCTGGCGCCGACGATGCCGCGCACATTGGCCAGGGTATCTGCCAGGCTCAAGGCGCCTTCGGCATCCGGGCGCGCGAGGGAAAACGCATAGCCGGCACTGGTGGTGGCCAGGGCCTCGAAGCCCAGGCCGGCCAGCAGCCTGGCGGAACCGGCATCCCAGGGGTTGGGAATGACAAAAGCCCCGGCACGCTCATGCAGGGCCTTGAAAGCATTGGCACGAAGGGTTTGCGCGTGGTCCATTACTCGCTCCTAAAGGCTGTGAAAGCACCTCAGAGCAAACCGAGCTGCTCCGCGGCGGGTTCCCTGTATAACTCAGGCAAGGCGGGCAAACCAGGCAAACGTTGCATCAGGCGCGCATGAAAACGCCGGGCCAGTTCAGCGGCCATGCGGTTGTCGGAGGTGTGCAGGAAAACATAGGGCGTACGCCCTTCTTCGATCCAGCCGGCGACCTTGTCGAGCCAGGGCACCAGGAACGAATCGTTGGCCGCAAGCTCGGGATGGCCAATGAAACGCACCTGGGGAAACTGGGTGAATGCCGCAGGTCGCGGCGGCACCTTGGGTTTCTTCGACTGCGCATGCAGCACCGCGGGTGCCGTCGAAGTGCAGCTGAACAGGGCTCGTGGATCGAGGCAGATACGCTCGACACCGCGTTCGAGCAGCAAGCGGTTGAGCATCCGCTCGGCATCGCCCTTGGCGAAGAACTCCGGGTGCCGGACCTCCACCGCCAGCGGTCGCTGCAGGCCATCGATGAATTCCACCAGTTCGCCCAGGCGCTGTGGCGCGAAGGTGGCCGGCAACTGCAGCCACAACGGCGACACCCGCTCACCCAGCGGGCTGAGCAACTGAATGAAACTCTCGGCGGCCGGTAGCTGTTCGCGCAGATCGCCGCCATGGCTGATATCGCCCGGGAACTTGGCGGTGAAACGAAAGTGCCCGGGCATGATCTGCGCCCAGCGCTCCACCGTGGCTGGCGCGGGCCGGGCATAGAAGGTGGTATTACCCTCGACGGCGTTGAACACCTGGCAGTACAGGCCGAGGAAATCGCTGGGTCGTGCATCCTCCGGGTACAGGTACTCGCGCCAGGCGTTTTCGCTCCAGGAAGGACAGCCGAGAAAATAAGGCAACATCAGATGTGCAGGTCGAGCCCCACCACTTCCATGTCCCAATCGACGAAACCGGCGGTGGTCAGGTAACTGGCCAGGGCATTGGCCACGCTTCTTTTCATGGCACGCTGGAAGATCATGTCCTGGGGACGGGCGGGAAGATTGCTGGTACGGGAGGGTGACTGGGAACGGCCCTGGGCCGCGGGCTCGGGTTGGACCTCGATGGCATCGATATCGTCCAGGGACTCGTCTACCTGCGCCCGACCTTTGCGAGGCTTGCGCTTGATGGGGTAGGAGTGCGAGGAGATGCCGTCTATACGCATACTGGAAAGCCCGGGGTCGATGATGGCAATTTAGCGGCACTGCTTCGACTTAGCAAATGCCCGAGTGATAACTAGAACACAGAAAAGCCAAAAGGTTTGAATCCGGGCAGGATTCGCGTCAAAAACCGGACGATTGGCGTTGGTCGTGGAGGTTACCCATTCCATCCGCCCATCGGCACGGGCTTATTCAACGAGCCTTGGGCGTGGCGACCTTGTCCCGCAGGTAGACCGGCTGGGCATCGTCGGCACGGATCGACTCGCCGCGCTCCCAGGCGAACCGCGCGAGCGCCAGCAGGTCTTCGGCATGGGGTAGCATGCCCGCGTCCTGGCCACTGAGGCTGAGCGCAATGCGCTCGCCGTAACCCCACCCGGTACCGGCACCGAACCAGTCGCCGGTACTGCCCTCGGGCAAGGCGGCAGCCTCGGGAGGCAGGACCGCCTCATTGCCCACCAGGCGCATCTCCCCGGCGACTTCCCGGTAGCAGCCCCAATAGACTTCATCCATGCGCGCATCGATGGCTGCCGCGACCTGGGTCGCGCCGTGCTCGCGCAAGGCCCGCTGGGCCAGGACCGCCAGGTTGGACACCGGCAATACCGGGCGGTCCAGGGCAAAGGCCAGGCCCTGCACCACGCCGATGGCGATCCGCACTCCAGTGAAGGCACCGGGGCCACGACCGAAGGCAATGGCGTCCACCGCCTGCAAGGTCGTCCCGGCGTTGGCCAGCAGTTCCTTGATCATCGGCAACAACTTCTGCGCATGCAGGCGCGGAATCACCTCGTAATGGCTCGTGACCTTGCCGTCATGCAGCAAAGCAACGGAGCAGGCTTCAGTCGCGGTGTCCAGGGCCAGCAAGGTGCTCATCGGGGATTCCATCGCATAAAAAAAGTGGCGCATTATAAACAGCAACGGCCCGCAAGCGGGCCGTTGTGCGATCAAACGATAAGGTTGTTCAGCTCAGGGCTTCGAGCACCTTGGCGGTGATCACTTCCACCGAGCCCACGCCAGGGATATGGCTGTATTGGGGCTTGCCCTGGGACGCGGCCAACTGCTGGTAGAACTCAACCAGCGGCTTGGTCTGGGAGTGGTAGACCGACAGGCGATGGCGCACGGTTTCCTCGGTGTCGTCCTTGCGCTGCACCAGGTCTTCACCGGTGATGTCGTCCTTGCCAGCGATCTTCGGCGGGTTGTAGACGGTATGATACACACGGCCCGAAGCCTCGTGCACACGGCGACCGGCGATGCGCTGGACGATCTCTTCGTCGTCGACGGCGATTTCCACCACGTGGTCCAGTTCGACACCGGCCTTCACCAAAGCTTCGGCCTGAGGAATGGTGCGCGGGAAGCCATCGAACAGGAAGCCGTTGGCGCAGTCAGGCTGGCTGATGCGTTCCTTGACCAGGTTGATGATCAGGTCATCGGAAACCAGGCCGCCGCTGTCCATCACGCTCTTGGCCTTCAGGCCCAGCTCGGTGCCTGCCTTGACCGCAGCACGCAGCATGTCGCCGGTGGAGATCTGTGGAATGCCGAACTTCTCGGTGATGAACTTTGCCTGAGTACCTTTACCGGCCCCGGGAGCTCCCAGCAGAATTACGCGCATCGATGTGCTCCTCAATTTTTTATTTAGAAACGCTCGGATTCGCCTCGTCGGGCCAATCTCAAAAATCAGGTTAAAGCCGCCCAAACGGCCAAAGGCTGATCAAGATACACAGCCGACACAGCGCACACAAGCAGTCGAAAGTCGGAGGAACCCGGCCTTTTCGTGCCCTGTTGGCGAGGTATGACAAGTCGCAACCCCGTAACAAAGTGTCGCCAGATAGATCTGAGCGACACTCAGTATTTATCCCAATCGGGGCTGTGCCAATTCCGCCCGACGCTCCCCACCGGCCTCAACCCGTATTGCGCAAGCCGGCGGCGATACCCGCCACGGAGACCAGCAACGCCTGTTCCACGGGGCTTCCTTGGGGCGCCTCCTGCTTGCGTGAGCGGGCCAGCAGTTCGGCCTGCAACAGGTGCAACGGGTCGAGATAGGTGTTGCGCAGGCGAATGAACTCCAGGGTCTCGGGACTGTGGGCCAGCAGTTGCGACTGCCCGGTCAGCCCCAGGACCACCGCGCACGCCTGCGACAATAGGTCGCGTAAATGTGCACCCAATGGCCGCAGCTCCGGCTCCACCAGGCGCTCGTCATAAGACCGGGCAATCTCGGCATCGGCCTTGGCCAGGACCATCTCCAGCATGTCGATACGGGTGCGGAAGAACGGCCATTGCTCACGCATCTGTCCCAGCAGTTCCCCTTCGCCCCGGGCCAGCGCCTTGCTCAGCGCCGTTTCCCAGCCCAGCCAGGCTGGCAGCATCAGGCGGGTCTGGGTCCAGCCGAAGATCCACGGGATCGCCCGCAGGCTTTCGATGCCCCCGGCCCGGCGCTTGGCCGGCCGACTGCCCAGGGGCAGGCGCCCCAATTCCTGCTCCGGGGTGGACTGGCGGAAATACTCGACGAACTGCGGGTTGTCCCGCACCACCGCCCGATAGGCCTGGACCCCGTCGCTGGCCAACTCGTCCATCAGGTGGCGCCAGGCCGGCTCGGGCGGTGGCGGCGGCAGCAAAGTGGCCTCCAGGACCGCCGCCAGGTAGAGGTTGAGGTTCTGCTCGGCAATATCCGGCAGGCCGAACTTGAAGCGAATCATCTCGCCCTGCTCGGTGGTACGGAAACGCCCCGCCACCGATCCCGGGGGCTGCGACAGGATCGCCGCGTGGGCCGGGCCGCCGCCACGCCCCACGGTGCCGCCGCGACCGTGAAACAACAGCAGTTCCACCTGCTGTTCACGGCAGATATCCACCAGCCGCTCCTGGGCCCGGTACTGGGCCCAGGCCGCAGCCGTGGTGCCGGCGTCCTTGGCCGAGTCGGAGTAGCCGATCATCACTTCCTGCGGGCCCTGCAAGCGTGCGCGATAGCCCGGCAGGTGCAGCAGCTTCTCCATCACCGGGCCGGCGTTGTCCAGGTCCGCCAGGGTTTCGAACAGCGGCACCACGCGCATCGGCCGCAATACCCCGGACTCCTTGAGCAAAAGCTGCACCGCCAGCACGTCGGAGGCGGCGCCAGCCATGGAGATCACATAGGACCCAAGCGACGCCGCCGGGGCCACGGCGATCTCGCGACACGTAGCCAGCACCTCGGCGGTGTCCGCCGAGGGCTTGAAGTAGCCTGGCAACAGCGGACGCCGGCTGCCCAGCTCGCGCATCAGGAAGGTGATGCGGTCTTCCTCGCTCCAATCCTCATAGCGGCCCAGGCCCAGGTAATCGGTGATCTCGGTCATGGCTGCGGTGTGCCGGGCAGAATCCTGGCGCACGTCCAGCCGTACCAGGAACAGGCCGAAGGTCACCGCCCGGCGCAGGCAATCGAGCAGCGGGCCATCGGCGATCACGCCCATGCCGCACTCGTGCAGCGACTGGTAGCACAGTTGCAGCGGCTCCAGCAGCTCGCGGTTGTGCTGCAATACCTCAGGACCGGCCGGCACCGCCGCCCCGAGTGCCGCATGGGCCCAGTTGCGGGTCGCCCGCAAGCGTTCGCGCAGCTGCTTGAGCAAGGCCCGGTAGGGCTCGGCGCTATCCCCTGCCTTGGCCAGCAAAGCGGCGCTGGCCTGCTGCATGGACAGCTCGGCGGCCAGGTGATCGACGTCCCGCAGGTACAGGTCGGCGGCCATCCAGCGCGCCAGCAACAGCACCTCACGGGTCACCGCAGCCGTGACATTGGGGTTGCCATCGCGGTCACCGCCCATCCACGAGGCAAAGCGGATCGGCGCCGATTCCAGCGGCAGGCGCAGCCCAGTGGCGTCGAACAAGGCCTTGTCGGCCTTGCGCAGGTAATTGGGAATGGCCTGCCACAGCGAATGCTCGATCACCGCGAACCCCCACTTGGCCTCGTCCACCGGGGTCGGGCGAGTACGGCGGATTTCCTCGGTGTGCCAGGCCTCGGCGATCAGGCGTTGCAAACGCTCCTGGATCTGCGCGCGCTCGGCGCTGGTCAGGTCGCGATGGTCCTGGGCGGCCAGTTGCCCGGCGATGGCGTCGTATTTCTGGATCAGGGTGCGGCGCGCCACTTCCGTGGGGTGCGCAGTCAGTACCAGTTCGATTTCCAGGCGTCCCAGCTGACGGGCCAGGGCATCGGCCGAATGCCCCTCGGCCCGCAGGCGCTCCAGCAACTGCGGCAAGACCCGGGCCTCGAACGGCGCCGGTTGCGCCTCGTCACGCCGGTGGATCAACTGGTACTGCTCGGCGATGTTGGCCAGGTTGAGGAACTGGTTGAAGGCCCGGGCTACCGGCAACAGTTCATCCTCGGCCAAGGGATCGAGACTGGCGCTCAGCTCGGCTCCGGTGGAGCTGCGGCGATCGGCCTTGGCCGCCTTGCGAATCTGCTCGATCTTGTCGAGAAACCCCTCCCCGTACTGATCGCGGATGGTGTTGCCCAGCAACTCCCCCAGGAGGTGGACGTCTTCGCGCAGGCGCGCATCAATATCGGTCATCGAGGTGTTCTCCAGCAGACTATGAGGCAGCACGGAAGGCTCAAGAGTGCCGCCTGCATGCGCTCCTTAGCAAGCATGGGACGAGCCGGGCACCGACCTTCGGCGATGAAGCTAGTCTCAAGGATAGGCCGCACAACGGCCGCTCACCGGCACCGCCCGGTCAACCCACCGCCCTGCCACGAGCAGGTGTCATCGAGGTCATCATGAAAATCCGTGAACTCGCGCAATATTGGGAAGAGAACGCCAAGGGCCGCCTGACCCGGACCAGCTACCGGATCCACCTGGACATGGAGGCCGCCGCGCGCCTGGCCGCCCTGTCCGAGATGTACCCCAAGCGCCAGACCGAGGAGCTTTTGGGCGAACTGATCGGGGCCGCCCTGGAAGAGCTCGAGGCGAGCTTCCCCTATATCCAGGGCCAACATGTGGTGGCCACCGACGAGGAAGGCGATCCACTGTATGAGGACGTCGGCCCTACTCCGCGCTTCCTGGCGCTGTCGCGCCAGCATCTGCACCTGATGTCGAGCCAGTTGGACAAACCCAAGCACTGAATCGCCCTTGTTCCGACCACCCGTTCCCGGCTGCGCAAGCGGCCGGGAGTACCTCTGCAAGCGGCAAAAGTTCCCGGTTTCCGGGGGGTTGCGGGGCGCCGAATTTTTTTTGGCCAATCGCCAGCTTTCGCTGAACTATTCAAAAACGCCTCAGGTCACACCCATTAGCCATCACTGGAACGGCCGTTTCAAATTTTGCCATCAGCGCTTGTAGTCACTCAGCGTCACGGCGCCAGGACCGGGGTGGATTTTGATGTTTCCCAGGAGTTACCCAATGGAGTTGAAAACCATGAAGATCAGCACTGCCAAATCCTCGTTCACCTCTCTGCGCGGACTGAAACTGGCCGCGCTGGCCCTCGGTAGCAGCATGGTACTGGCCGGTTGTGCCGGGAATCCGCCTTCCGAGCAGTACGCGGTTACCCAATCCGCGGTCAATAGCGCAGTGACCGCGGGCGGCACCGAATTCGCCGCAGTGGAAATGAAGGCGGCACAGGACAAGTTCAAGCAAGCGGAAATCGCCATGCACGACAAGAACTACGACGAGGCTCGGCGCCTGGCTGAACAGGCCGAGTGGGACGCCCGGGTCGCCGAGCGCAAGGCCCAGGCCGCCAAGGCCGAGCAGGCGCTGAAGGACTCCCAGAAAGGCGTTCAGGAACTGC